>JACJXQ010000008.1:2715049-3016721 GCA_020636495.1 Chitinophagales bacterium
ACTGCTTTGTGCCCGGCCATATGCCTGCGCAGCTTATCAGCCCAGGGATGATGCCCTCCGTGAGAACGTCCGAACCCTTCTCCGAACATTCCGCCGAAACCACCTTTGCATCCACCATAATTATTGTCAAATCCTTGTTGACCATTTCTTGCTTTAAAAGCTCCTTTATTGAACATGTTGTAATTGATTTAAAAAATTGAAAAATTGTTGTTTTAGTTGATAGGTATAATAGCAGACCTTACTCTTGCTGTGGCAGGCACGAAAGGGCTGCCTTGCTGCACAGGTACAATGCCCCTATGGCGTGTGGGTATCTCTTCCTCACCATGGTAGTGTAGCCCGCCCCTGTGGCGACCTGTGTTCATGAATGTTTTTGCGGCCATTACTATCAGGCCTACGGCCAATACCATCACCAGCATCTTGAATATCATCATCAGCACGAACGATGCCAGTCCGGCCATGAGGGTGAGTATCACTACCCTCGACAGAATAAATTTTATTTTATTGTTCATTTCTCTTTAGTTTTTTGTTGTTATCGGGCCCTTTGTATTGTAGACGAACATCGACTTCTTTTACTTTAAGCTTCAACAAAGTTTTTTTTACAGGCACAAAAAAGCCGCAACATAGTTGCGGCTGTATAAAAAATGTTCGTTGTGTTTATCAATGCCTGAAACGGCGCTTCCACTCTTCGCGCAGGGCGGCACGTTCTTCATCAGTAGCATTCATCAGCTTCTCGCGCAGGTGACCGGCTGCATGCGGGCCGAAACGGTGCCCACCACCACGCGGACGAAAATTGCCAAATAATATCTTGCTCAGTATGAACAACCCGGATGCCTGCCAGAAGTTGATACGGCGCACATCCAGCAGCGAAGGCAGTATAGCATTCCACAGCAGCATGACAGCCAGCCCTGCCAGTGCTACTACCGCAGGTACTATCAGCAATAACAACCATACTTTTTTGCCGCGCCTGTGTGACATATTTCTGTTCATAGATACATATTATTTATTAAGCTCTTCATATAATGGCAACAGGTGTTTCCTCAGGTGTTTTACCGCATAGCCCTTCCTGCTGATAATGGTCTTTAAAGGCACGCCTTCCTCATCGGCTATCTGCTGCAGGGTCTTACCCTCCAGCTCATTCAGCACAAATACCTTCCGCTGGTTTTCCGGCAGCTCCTGTATGGCCTCCATAAAAACATCCCAGAAGGTATCCCTGAACAAAGATAACTCAGGATCGTTGTGTTCGTCGGCCAGCAGGATATCTTTCAGGCTCAGGTTGCCATCCTCATCTTCATATAGGTAGTCGTCCAGCAGGTCGTTGGTCTGTTTGCGGTACCTGTCGGTTATCTTATTGCGTGCCACACGGTACAGCCAGCCGCTTACACTCTGTATCTCATCGGTATCGGCCAGGTTGCTGAACTGGTACCACACATCCTGCATCACATCCTCGGCATCTTCCAGCAGCTTTACCTTGCCCCTGATGAAGCCCAGCAACTGCGCACTGTATTTCTTTACCGTTTCGGTTATGTTGAGTGACCTGTTATCGGGCATCGTAATATCCATTAAATAGTTCATTCCATCATTTGTATTATATATAATGACGAATAACTGCCCATTTTACTTTAAAGATAAGATTTTATGTTTCGGGGGGTATTGCGAGAGGCAACCTATTGTTTGAATTTCTTTTTAGGATGACGACTGGTATGAAAAACGGAGACAACCAATACACGACCCTGTTCTTCATCAATTACGTACACGATAACAAACGGAAACGGTTTACCTAAAACTGTTTCCCGAAAATCACCTATTGCAACCTTGTACTTATATGGGTTCCGGGCTACTTGTAATAACTTTTTCCTGAACAGCGATGCAAATCGCTCACCAAGGCCTTCCTGTTGTTCTTCATACCAGGTGTATGATGTTATGTATTCTTCTTCAGCTTCAGGTAGTAAGTAACAGGTAAAAGACATGAGATCATTTTCGTTTGGCGGATTTCCTTGCTTTATCTTCCACCTCGTCCAGAGATAATGGCTTACTATTGCCAGACTTATAGTTTTGATACCTTCCTTCCATTTCCGCTACAAAACTTTCATCCTCCCAACGTTCCTGCTCTGTTATCTCATTTTCAACCAAAGTATATATAGCCAGAAGTTTTTTCTCTTCAGCGGTCTCAATGAACCTTTGCAGGCGTTCCCGTATTACTGCTACTTTCATGATATTATAAAGTTACCGGATTTTTATCATTAAACGGTGCCCCTTGGGTTGGTGATAACACAAAATAAAGGGAGGATTAATCTGCTACTGTTGAAAAGAGTTTTTGAAAGAAATTCTTTTTTACTTCTTTTTTTGAGAGCACCCGTCCAGAAAGCCAGAATACTCCGCGAACTATGCCACCAACCTGAGGCTGTTTATCAGTAATATTAATATCGTACACAATATCTATCAAACCTCCGAGTGTTTCAACGTACAACCAGTAAAAAAAGGTCTTTGTATATTGATTTTGCAACCTGCTAAAATCTATAATTCTCCCGGAAAGTGACCCTTCTGCCCGAAATTCCTTTTCAGTAAACAAACCGGAAGGGATAAAAGACTGGCTCGAAAATTTTATGTCAGAAGACTGACTATTGTAGAACTCATCTTCTGTATCATACATATCTATTTGTTGTGCAAAGGCAGTGATTTGAACTTTATGGACACCTTTAATCTCTGCTATATCAACGAGTCTGTAATCAGGCATATCAAATACAAAAGGATAGGCGCCAGATTCAGGATTTGATTCATCCGTAGGAGCAGCCCAGGCATGGCAACTACCATCCAGTTCACTCTCTTCACTCTCAATTGCGTTCGTAATAAAGACAGTAAACTTGCTAAGACCTCTGAAATGTGGATTAACCCCAATTAATTGTCCACTACTATTTACCTGCATCCATAATTGAGCACCAGAAGAGTCTGAATACAAAATATACGCTCCCTCATTTACCCTATATTGAACACCTAAAGGATACACCTTATTTATCAACTCGAAAAAGCTATCCTTGTCTTGAACAGGGAATCCAATACAGGAAAAATTACTCATTTAATAAATATACACAGTTGTTACTAGTTACAGTCAAATACCTGTTAAAAATCATAAAACGTAGTTACGTGTACCTCAATACCGTATTGTCGCAGTTCTTTTACTAATGCTTTTCGTTCGCTACTTAAAAGCTTATTGTAAGTGGCAAAGCTCAAGCCATCTTTAAATTTAAATGTATAACCAGTTTTACCAATAAAAGTGCTCGGATTAATATTGACACATTTAATTTGAGCAAGAGGAAAAACATGCTTTTTACTGAATGGAATGAGGAAGGAATGAACATACAGTTGCTCGTCCTTTATATAAATAACAGATAAAATACTTGCAACAAATGAGTAAAACAACCCTCCCGCAATTAGGAGAAAAGGTATACTTCCCATTAAAGCAATAACAGCAAGAAAAAGTACAAGTTGAGCAATTGAGAATATACTTCCTTTTGATCCGTATTTCCTTGGCTTTGTCAAAGGTGGTTTGTTTATTCGCTAAAGGTATGTATTACTCTCAATTCTCCTCCCTCCCCAACACACCACAAATATTTGTCATGTTTTTAACGTCTTAGCGGCTAATATATAGTACCTTTGCGCACTAATTTAAAAATATGCCGGGATTTACCGTAGCCATAGTAGGAAGGCCCAATGTGGGAAAGTCAACTTTGTTCAACCGTTTACTGGAACAAAGAAAGGCCATTGTAGATGATGTAAGCGGCGTTACCCGCGACCGCCAGTATGGCGTGGCCGACTGGAACGGCAAGAATTTCAACCTGATAGACACGGGTGGTTTCGTTAGCCACTCTGACGATGTATTTGAGATAGAGATAAAGAAACAGGTGCACATAGCACTGGAAGAGGCCGACCTGCTGATATTCGTATGCGATACCACCACGGGCATTACCGACCAGGATGCTGAAATGGCCGACATACTGCGCCGCGGCAGCAAACCTGTACTGCTGGTAGTGAACAAGGTAGACAATGCCGAGCGTGCGCTGGATGCTACAGAGTTCTACTCCCTGGGCTTTGAACATACCTTTTTCATATCTTCTATATCGGGCAGCGGCACCGGCGAGATGCTGGACGAAGTAACCAGCCACATCACCGAGCCTGCCGAAGAGATAGAGGAGAACCCATTACCTAAGTTCATCATTATAGGCCAACCCAATGCGGGCAAGTCTACCCTGCTGAACGCGCTTACAGGGCAGGAAAGAACTATCGTATCAGACATACCCGGCACGACAAGGGATACCATACATACCCACTACAAGCAGTTCGGCAAAGAATTCATACTGATAGACACTGCCGGATTGCGCAAGAAGAAGAACGTGCACGAAGATCTTGAGTTCTACTCGGTGATACGCGCCGTGCGTGCTATGGACGATGTAGATGTGTGCATGGTGGTGATAGATGCAGAAAAAGGCATCACTTCGCAGGACGTGAGCATCTTCAGCCTGGCGGCGAGGAAAGGTAAAGGTATCGTGATACTGGTGAACAAATGGGATACCATTGAGAAGGAGACCAACACCGCCCGCGACTACGAAAAAAGGTTGCAGGAGAAGATAGCGCCGTTCACAGATGTACCGGTGATATTCATCTCGGCCAAAGACAAAACAAGAATATTCCAGGCCATGGAAAAAGCACTGGAGGTGTACGACAACAGGCAGCAGCGCATAGCTACCTCTAAGCTGAACGACATCATGCTGAAAGAGATAGAGCGCTACCCGCCTCCTATGACAAGGGGACACTCCGTAAAGATCAAGTTCGTGCAACAGATACCCACAGTGGTGCCATCGTTCGCATTTTTTGCCAACTACCCTGACGCTATCAAAACGCCATACAAGAACTTCCTGGAGAACAAGCTGCGCAGCCATTTTAATTTTAATGGCGTGCCTATCCGTATATTTTTCAGGAATAAATAATCAATATAAAATCACAGACAGGTGCAGACGAAGAAGCTAAAAAAGGATAAGGTAAATATCATTACACTGGGTTGCTCCAAGAACATGGTAGACAGCGAGGTGCTGAGCGGACAACTGGTGGCCAATGGTATTAAAGTGAAGCATGAGAACACCAGGCTGGACCACAACATAGTAGTGGTGAACACCTGTGGTTTTATAGACAAAGCGAAAGAAGAAAGCATCAATACCATACTGGAGCAGGTAGAACTGAAGAAGGAAGGACGATTAGATAAAGTATATGTAACCGGCTGCCTGAGCGAGCGCTACCGTGGCGACCTGTCGGCAGAGATACCTGAAGTAGACGCATGGTTCGGCACGATGGAGCTACCCATGATACTGAAGCAGTTTGAGGCCGACTACAAGCAGGAGCTGATAGGCGAACGCCTGCTGAGCACACCTAAACATTATGCTTACCTGAAAATATCTGAAGGGTGTAACCGCACCTGCGCCTTTTGCGCTATACCACTGATGCGCGGCGGCCACGTTTCAAAACCTATCGAAGAGATAGTGAACGAAGCGAAGAAGCTGGTGAAGATGGGCGTAAAAGAGATCATGCTCATAGCGCAGGAGCTAACCTACTACGGACTGGACATATACAAGAAACGTGCATTGTCTGACCTGCTGAAACACCTTTCGGATGTAGAGGGGCTGCACTGGATCAGGTTGCACTATGCCTACCCTACCAAGTTTCCGCTGGATGTGCTGGACGTAATGCGCGAGCGTGACAACATCTGCAACTATCTGGATATGCCGTTGCAGCACATATCAGACAATATGCTCAAGGCCATGAAGCGCCAGATAACCCGCAAAGAGATAATGGAACTCATCAACAATGTTCGCGACCGTGTGCCGGGCATTGCTATACGCAGTACGCTGATAGCCGGCTTCCCCGGAGAGACGAGAGAGGATGTTGAAGACCTGAAAGCATTCCTGGAAGAAGCAAGGCTGGACCGCGTGGGTATCTTCACTTACAGCCACGAGGAGAATACAAGCGCTTACGAACTGGAGGACAACATTTCCGCTGATGAGAAAGAAGCACGCGCGCAGGAGATAATGGAAGTGCAGCAGGAGATATCTTACGAAAAGAACCAGGATAAAGTGGGGAACACTTACAAAGTGATCGTAGACAAGAAAGAAGCAGGCCGCTACCTGGGACGTACTGAATTTGACAGCGTAGAAGTAGACAACGAGGTTATCATCAATACAGATTCCGAATTACCTATCGGAGAGTTCGTGAACGTGCGTATTGAGAAAGCGTATGATTTTGATTTGGAGGGTGTAGTTGTTTAATCCAGCCGGTACAGCTTACCGGGCAGAGCTTTTACCAGCCCCTGCATTTCCATTTGCAACAGTGTTGCTGCCAGCATTGAGTTGCTCATGTTGCATTGATACAACAGTTCATCAGCATGTACATTATCCTTGCCTGTCAGTGCATCATATACAGCCTGTTCCTCGGTGCTCAGGTTGATGAACAGTTGTTTCTGTACAGGTTTCTTTTTCGTGCTGTCTTTCCAGTTCATCAGCTCCAGCAGGTCGTCTGCACAGGTTATCATACTGGCAATATTGGTACGTATCAGTTCGTTGCAACCCGAGGATTTATTATCATATATCCTGCCGGGAAAAGCTGCTACATCGCGGTTGTAACTATCCGCTATACGGGCCGTAATTAAGGCTCCACCTTTTATATCACTTTCTACTACTACAGTAATATCACTCATACCTGCTACTATCCTGTTGCGCATAGGGAAATGTCCCCTGTCGCCGTTTGTGCCGGATGCATACTCAGTCAGCAGGCCACCCTTCTCCATCATTTCTTTGGCCAGGTTCTTATTGGCCGCCGGGTACAACTTGTCCAGCCCATGCGCCAGCACACCTATGGTGGGCAGGTTGTTTTTCAATGCCGCTTTGTGTGCAATAGTATCAATACCATGTGCCAGCCCGCTCATTATCAATATGCCACTGTCTTTCAGGTCTTCCAGCAGGTGTTCACAAGCACGTTGTCCATAATCCGTGTACTTCCTTGTGCCAATTACCGCAACCACCTTTTTGGGGTTCAACTCCGCATTGCCTGTGTAATACATCAGCAGCGGAGCATCTACACAGCTTTTCAGCCGCGGCGGATAATCGTCATCATATCGGCAGACAACCGTAATGTTGTTTTTCTCTATATATGTTAATTCCTCCTCGGCCCTTGTTAAAACAGCTGACTCCTTAAAACCTTTTGTGCGTGTCTCCCCGAGCCTGGTAAGTGTCTTCAGTTCTTTCAGCGGAGCTTTGAAAACCGCTTCTGCAGAGCCATAATGCTCTATTAGTTTGCAGGCGGTAATGGTACCTACATCCTTTACAAATGTTAAAGCTATTCTATAAAAAAGTTCGTGATCGGTTTCGGGCAGCATATTTGTAATAAACTTATAAAAAGGTTGGCATATCGCTTATCTTTGGCACTGAAAATAGAAAAAATGAACAAATATCTTTTAAGTTTCATGGTAATGACGGCGGTGATATTCAGCGCCTGTGCCCACCAAAAAAAGACGGTAAAGTCTAAAGTAATGACGGAAAGCCGCATTCAGCAGATCGCAATGGACAGAACACCTTGCTTCGGCACCTGCCCTGCCTACAGGGTAACGGTAAACAAAGACGGCAAGGTGATTTTCAAAAGCTGGGCATACACCACTTACGAAGGCACCTACGAAAAACAGTTCCCTGCCGAAAAGGTAGCGGCACTGTTCAAACAATTCAGTCAATACAGGGTAGATACCTGCTCACCAGAATACAACAGCTTGCTGCAGGACGTACCCGGTGTTAGCTACACCATCACTTATCCTGATTCTGAAAAAACAATTACCAATGCGCATTTCGGTCCGCAATTTCTGAAAACACTGTCTTTCGAAACTGACTCTTTCTCAAAAGTAGACGATAGCTGGACCAAAACCGCCGAAGCGGAAAAACGATAACTATTGCTTTTAAGGCATAATAAAAGCCCCGTCAATATCAAATTGACGGGGCTTAATATTTTTTATACCCTTTGATACTACAGGTGTAATTTTTCTTTTTTGGCCAGTAGTTCATCTACAGTCTCCTGGTACATTTCATCAGGTATGCAGCAGTCTACCGGGCAGACAGCAGCACATTGCGGCTCTTCGTGGAAACCCTGGCACTCAGTACATTTATCAGCCGTGATATAGTACACATCCACCGACTTAGGCTCGTGGCGTGCTTCAGCATCCGTAGTTGTTCCATCCATTAAAGTAAAAGCACCTTTTACCGAAGTACCGTCTGTAATAGCCCACTCTACACCACCTTCGTATATTGCATTATTAGGACATTCGGGCTCGCAGGCGCCGCAGTTGATACACTCATCTGTTATCTTGATTGCCATAGCTCTGTATTTATGTTATAAATTTGCCCGTAAAGTTACAATTTCGCCGCCACAAAAATAACAAGAATGATACCCCTGAACGAGAGAATTGACCTGTTGCAAAAATTAGGAACCTATATGTCGTCTGACGAGGAGGCCTGGCTGCAGGCAAAAGACCATGCCACTATGCGCAACTCCTGGTTCAATGAAGATACTATCAACATGGCTGTGCATGGCATTGTGCAGCAATTTCTGCAAAAAGACAAGCTGGAACAGTGGACAAGCCAATACCCACAACCACATAGGCCCAAAAAGCTGGGTATAGTTATGGCGGGAAATATTCCCCTGGTAGGTTTTCATGACTTTCTGTGTGGTTTTGTTTCCGGGCACGACCTGTTTATCAAACTTTCCTCAAAAGACGATATAATGCTCAGCCACCTGGCAGGTAAACTGGTAGAATGGCAGCCACAACTGGCACAACACATCACCTTTGCCGACAACCTGAAAGGCTGTGATGCTTATATCGCCACCGGCAGCAATAACACAGCCAGGTATTTTGAACAATATTTCAGCAAATGGCCCAACATCATCCGGAAAAACCGAACCTCGGTGGCCATACTCAGGGGTAATGAAACACCGGAAGAACTGGAAAAACTGGGAGTAGATATATTCAGCTATTACGGACTGGGCTGCCGCAACGTAACCAAGGTATATGTGCCTGAGGGATATGACTTTGCATCGTTGCTAAAAGGGCTGGAGGGATACAAAGACATCATACTGCATCATAAGTACAAAAACAACTACGACTACCAACTGGCTATCTACCTGCTCAACAAAGTGCCCTATATGACCAATGAGTTCCTGCTGATGGTAGAGAATAAAGAACCATTTTCAGCTGTAAGTGTCTTACATTACGAATACTACTCAAATGAAGCTGACCTGCTGAAAACATTACATTCAGATGACAATGTACAATGCATAGTAGATAACCAACATGTAATATACGGTTCAGCGCAGCAACCTGCCCTTGCAGATTATGCTGATGGCGTTGATACTATGATGTTTCTGAGCACTTTATAGCTTCGGATATTAAAAATTCCAAATGTGGGCAAAATTTAACAAAATGCTTTGCCGAAGTGAAAAATATTAGTAATTTGTCAGCTAATACAACCATACATATAGTTATGGTCGTATAATACTTTACGGAAACCAAACTAATTAACGGGAAAAACATGTCTTGTATCAATAACAGACATGAAGTTTACAGTATCGAAATTAATTAACATGATAGGAAAGTTATTTACCAAGCGTTTTTTGTCATTATTTGCGCTTTTACTGTTGGTAGGTAGTAGTCTCAGGGCTCAAACTGTACTGACCACTCCCAATCCGACATCAGGTGCCTATTTTATCAGCACCGGAGGCGTTCCATGGGATTGTATGATCTTCGAAGTAGAAAACACGAATATCTGCCCGATCGCATTGACAAATCTGTCTACTTTTCACTGGGGTAAAGGTGTTCCCGCCAATGGTATCCCCTCTGCAAACGACTCTTCCTACAACTTGTGGTACAGTCTTACCAGCCTGAGTGGTGCACCCAACGTTACCACCGGTGGTGGTTGGACCTTCGTTGGTAATTCAGGAGCTATCAATATCGATACCTTCAACCAGGTAACACAGATATTCGCTGGTATGAATGTTGTTATACCACCAAGTTCAAAAGCCCGTTTCGCTATACAGTACAAAAGCACGATGAGTGTAATGACCAACACGACACCTCCGTCAGTTACACAAAACGGTATCACTCTGACCAGTGGTGGAGCTTCAAATATCTATGCAGGCATTTTCCCTACTCCTTCCGTAACAGCAGCAAACGCCATTTGGGGTACGCCTCCTAACCCACCGATCGTTAGTTTCCACTGGGTAGGAAGCGCTACTTTCATACAGTTGCCTCCTGCTGCGCCTGTGGCAGATGTGTCCCTGAAACCTAAATATGCTTGTATCGGCGACGATGTAACACTAAAAGCTTCTCACCCTGCACCTAACGCAGCAGGTGTATATACATGGAGAAATGCGGGTGGAACGATCATCTCATCCAACTCTACAGGAACATTTGTAATAGATTCTATCACAGAAGCACAAGGCGGCAGGTATTATGTAACCTATTCCCTGTGCGGTGCTGAATCTGCATCTGACTCTGTAACTGTAATTGTAAGCGTACCACCGGCACCAACAGTTGACGGTAAATTCGATTACTGTCTGAATGAGCAATTTGAAGCGGTAACTGTAAATGGTACCAATCCTAAATGGTACTACATACCTTCAGGTGGTTCTCCTTTGCCAGTAGTGCCTACTATCAACACATCTTCTCCTAACGCACTTATTTACTACGTTTCTCAAACTGACATTCACGGTTGCGAAAGCCAGGAACGTACAGAGGTGCGGTTCAGGGCGGCTAAGAAACCTTTCCCGCCGATAGTGAATACTCCTGTCTACTATTGCGAAGAAGCAGTTCCTGATCAGTTGTATGCCTTTGGTGATACATTACGCTGGTACTACTTCGAACAGGGCGGCGTTCCAACGCAAATAGCGCCAACACCTAATACTTCTGTAAAAGACTCTTTCCAATATTATGTTACCCAGACAATAGATGGTTGTGAGAGTGATCGCAACAGGATAGATGTAGTGGTTACTTTCAAACCCAACGGTATAGTGTTGCTGGACAAAAAAGAGATATGTGCTAAGGAGTCAATAATTATCGGTTATTATGGTAGCGCGTTCCCTTCTTCACAATACAACTGGATATTGCCTCCTAAAGGAGCTACTATTCTGAACGGTGGTTTCGACCAGGGCCCTATTGAGATCCAACTGGATTCACCGGGCAAATTCCAGGTGAAACTGCGCGTAGGTAACACAGGTTGTATCAGTGATGAATATACTGGCGAGGTAAAAGTAAAACCGCTGCCATATGGTGTTATATCTGTAAAACAAGATGTTTGTCTTGGCCAGCCTGAACTGATAGAGGCACTGAAATATACACCGGGCCTGGATACATTTATATGGGATTTTGCCAATGCTCAAACTACACACTTTACAACAGACCAGGGTCCTTACGGTATATTCTGGGCTCAGCCGGGCGATAAGGTGGTAAAAGTGAAATTCATTCACGATGGTTGCGAGGAAACTGTAATGGATACCGTTACCGTTCACGCTAAACCAAGCGCTAAGATCATGGCTACTTACCAGTCTTACAACGACCAGTCTCACCTGTTTGGCACCGTGCCTTACAACTCCGGTGACGAACTGTGCGCCAGCGACAGCCTGAAAGTAACAGTAGAAAAAGTTGAGCCGGGTGCAACTTACAAATGGACACCAACCAGGTTCTTCGATACCTACAGCGATGAGCCTGTGACTTATGCAAGGGTTGACTTCAAAAGCAAAATATATGTAGAGGTTGAAGACATATATGGTTGCCAGAACAAAGACAGCCTGGATGTGACAACAAAATCATGCTGCGCTATGACCTTCCCTAATGCCTTCACGCCTAACAACGATGGTAAGAACGATCTGTTCCGCCCGATAACTATCGGCCGCAGGGAGATCAAAACCTTCCGCATCGTGAACAGGTACGGACAAGCTGTGTACGAGTCTAAAACAGGCGGTGGTATCGGCTGGGGATGGGATGGTAACACCAACGGCAAACCTGCTGATGTCGGTACTTACTTCTACCTGATGAGCTTTGTTTGCGACGGTGAAACGGTTGACCAGGCCGGTGAGGTGATACTGATGCGATAAAACAACGATTAAAACAATTTAATATAAAGCCTGCAAGCATTTGCGGGCTTTTTTTATGCCCGGCTATTTTCCTACCCAACTATTTAAAAAATGTATATGTCATTCAGTTAAACAAAAAGAACCATATGGCTTATACATCTACTATCCGTCATTTAGCGGCAGGGATGATCCTGGTGGTTTGTGCAGCTACCACCTCCGCACAAACCACCCAGATAAATACCGCTTACACCAATGCCCCCGGGGTAAATATCCTGGCTGCCGAACCTGGCTACCTTAGTTTTACCGTAAAGAATGCCAATACTTACGCTATAGCCATCAGGGAGGTGGGCAACCTGCATATTGCCTCTGCTACCATAGCCGGCCCCCCGGTCATCAACTACAGCCAGAACAATTGTCGATATGCATTATGGTATAACGAGAGCAGCACTGCTACAGCTCCGGTAGGTCCGGCTACAGGTTGGGTCTTTGCCGATTCATCAGCCAATATTTCTACCGTTGCCAATGGTGTGGTACAGGTTTTGACAGGTATAAAGGGCGTTGTTGTACCGCCCAATAGTACATACAGGTTCGTACTCGTATGTTCCGACTCGATAGCCGCGGTAGGTAATACTACAACTCCTGCCACACCCGGCTCCTTCACTACCAATAATGTAACATTATCTACCACAGGACTGCCGTGGGGTCTGTTTCCCAACAACAGTCAGCAGAACGGGCAGGCATTCAGTGGCAACATCGTATTTGAAAAAGGAATTCCAAAACCGGAGATCACTATTACACCTAATAAAAGCAATTACTGTTTATACGACTATGTTTCACTGACAGCAACAACAGAATCGTATATCAACAATCCGGTATTTACCTGGAAGTATAACGGTGTTACGGTAGGTACCGGGAACCCCTACAACCTGCCGGGCGGACTGACGGCTGCAACAGCAGGTAAATATACCTGTACCGTAACCGAAGGCACGCTGACATCAGAAGAGGCAGTGGTGAATGTTATGTTTACAGACCCTCCCGCTCCTACTATAGATGGTAAACTTCATTACTGCCTTAACGAACAATTTGAACAGATAACCATCAATGGCACAGATCCCAAATGGTACTATATACCAAGCGGAGGTTCACCACTACCGGTAGCGCCTACTATAAACACTTCATCACCCAACAGCCTTACTTATTATGTAACGCAAACAGTAAATGGATGCGAAAGTTCCGAAAGAACACTGGTGAACTTCACTGCCGCACGCAAGCCGGCTGTGCCTATTGTTACTACACCCGTTTATTATTGCGAGGAAGCCCCTGCTGACCAGTTATATGCCTTTGGCGATAACCTGAAATGGTATTACAGCCCCGTGAGCACTATCCATACTGAGACAGCTCCTACACCCAATACTTCAAAACTGCAAAGCCTGGAATATTTTGTTACCCAAACCGTGAACGGGTGCGAAAGCGACCGTAATAAGATAGACGTGGTGGTCACATTCAAGCCCAACGGCCTGATACTGGCCAACAAAAAAGAACTATGCGCCAACGAGGAACTTACGCTGGGCTATTACGGCAGTGCTGACCCTACATCACAATACAACTGGATATTACCAGATAAGGGAACCACCATTATGAACGGAGGCTTCGACCAGGGGCCGCTGGTCATCAGGTTGGATACACCGGGACAATTCCAGGTGAAACTGCGTGTGGGCAATACCGGCTGCCTGAGCGATGAGTATACACAGAACATATCTGTGAAACCTTTGCCTTATGCCAACATATCGGCAAAATCTGACGCATGCGTAGGCCAGGATATCCTCATTGCATCAGACAACTACACCAAAGGACTGAGATCATTTGACTGGGATTTTGACGGCGGGCTCATCACTCATGAAGCTACAGGCCAGGGTGCGCATGGCGTGTACTGGGCAACTGCCGGAACAAAGAACATTAAAGTAACAGTGGAAGATAAAGGTTGTACATCTGTTACTACCGAAACAGTTACCGTACACCCAAAACCTGATGCTACTATAACAGCTCAGAACTACAAAGAAGGCGATGTGATCTGCGCGAGTGACAGCCTGAAAGTAAGTGTCGGAGTAATAGAACCGAATGCTGCTTACAAATGGTCACCTGAAAGGTTCTTTGACAGTTACAGCAACGATGCTGTTACTTATGCAAGGGTCGACTTTGATAGCCGCATCTATGTAGAAGTAGAGGACATTTACGGCTGTACCAACAAAGACAGCATGATGGTGACCACTAAGCCTTGCTGCGAAATGTCCTTCCCTACTGCTTTTACACCCAACGGCGACTCGAGGAACGACCTGTTCCGTCCCATAACAGTAGGCAACAGGCAGGTGAAGACCTTCCGTATTGTGAACAGGTACGGACAGGCAGTGTTTGAAACAGCCAATGCACACACAGGATGGGATGGTACCATGAATGGCAAACCGGCAGACATCGGCACCTATTTCTACCTCATCAGCTTCAACTGTGGAAACGAGACCATCAACCAATCGGGAGAGGTGATATTAGTGAGATAATACCAAAACCTATCTTCTATATATTAAGCCGCTACTGTAAGAGTAGCGGCTTCACTTTTTTGCCTGATCACTTTCTTTTAAAGAACACGAAACCATTTTTGCTGCCTATCTCTTCAAGCTGTGGTAATGTGCGGTAAGCATCGGCATTCATTATTTTGCAAATAAAGTACGTAGGCTTGTCCACATCACCATACAGCAGCCATTCTTCATTATAGTGGTTGGGGTTAGCCTGCGGCATTCTTTTGGTGTAGAACAGGTGTGCGTAGCTTTTATAACCCAGCACTTTTACATATACATCTTTACCTTCCAGCGATTCAAAGAACTCAATAGCAGCCCTTTGCGAGTACGCTTCTATTTTGGGGGTAAAATGCAGTACGGTAACCTGTATAATAACGATCTGCACAGCAAACAATACAATAATACCTCTACGGATATTCTTCGACATCAATACCACCGCTGCTATTATTCCCACCAGGTAAAATATACCCCAGAGTGTTTCTGCTGCACTCCAACTCACATCGGCCTGCAGGTTAGCCACGGCAAAGGGGTCTTTGATGTATGGAATGAGCTTGTCCTTATACAGCCCAACAACCGGGAACAAGGTGATAGCCAATGCCAGCAGGCTACCTATAATGCCCAGTAAAATCTTCACCACGCTGCCCGCATTTTCCTTCCCGGACACTATGTTATGAATGTGCAAAGCGGCAATGAACGTAAGCGGGAAATAGCACATAGATGAGTAGTGCACGATCTTCGTCTTGACAATGGAGAACAATATCAGCACTACCCAAAACAACACCCACATCCAGCGCTTAAAGTCTTTTACCTGTACCTCTTCGTTGGTTGTCGACTTATGGAACAGGAAAACAGACGCCGGGAAACAGCCCAGCAACAGGATGATAAAATGATAAAAGAACGGGCCACCATGTCCGGCATCTTCGGTCTGAAACAGGCGTACCTGGTAGGTGATAAACTCATTCACCATCCACCAGCCATGGTTCAGCACTTCCAGCCCGAACCATATGCAGGTAGTAATAAATGCCATAACGGCGATAACTGGGAAATGCAACCATTTAAAACCTTTGATGCCTCTGTTGATTATAACATATACACCAAATGCAAGCAAGGCAATCAATATCGCTGCAGGTCCCTTTGTCAACACTGCCATACCAAGGAACACACCTGATAATACCGCGTGCAACCAGGGCCTGTTGCCATGTCTTATTAAATACACCTGGAAGAACGCAAGAAATATGAACAGGTTAAAAGTGGGGTCTATAATGCCCGACTTGAAATAGAAGTGTGGCAGCCATGTAGCGGCATATAAGGCTACCCACCATGTAGCCATCTTTTCATTCACCACCCGCTTGCCGGCATAGAACAGTGTAAGCAATGTCACAACCCCGATAAAGGCATTAGGGAAACGTGCGGCATATTCATTTACGCCAAACAGCTTCATAGCCAGTACCTGCATCCATATAAAAACAGGGGGTTTCTCCCAGAATGGCTGGTAATCTATCTGCACCTGAAGGTAATTGTTGGTCACCATCATCTCGCGGGCGCACTCGGCAAAATTGATCTCATCCCAATCGAACAAATGCACCTGCCCCAGGAAAGGGAAGAACAGGCATGCAGCAGCCAGTGCTATGATGATGTACCTTGTTTGCGAAGAAGCCATAGCACAATATTACTATACCTTTTTAAAAAATACTGACTGGTACCTGTTCATAAGAGTAACTACCAGCAATGTGAACCCTGTACCAATGATACTGCCCACATACACATCGGCCATAAAATGCACGGCGAGATAGATACGTGAGTAAGCCACCAGCAGCGCACAAACGAATAATAGAAGTCCCCACACCCGGTACCTGGCGGGCAGCAACAGCGCCAGGAAAGTAAAAAATCCGAAAGCACCGCAGGTATGCCCCGAAGGGAAACTATGTTCCATCAACCGTGGCCACTCAGGCAGGCTATGTATCCAGGGGGCCTCGTTAAAATACTTAAGCGGCCTTGGTGCATCTACACTTCTTTTTATCACCTGTGTAATGATGGAGGGCAATACATTACAAAGTATCGCTGCGGTGAAATACCACCAGTTGCGCAGCTTGTTCATACCCAACAATATCAGCAGTACTAATGTAATCACAGCCCCCTCACCCAATAATGTAGCACGATACATGAACACATCCAGGAATGAATTGTGGTGCAGGTTCACAAACTTGAAAATAGCTTCATCACCTTGCCCGGCCAGCAATATACCACCTGCTACCAGCCAGGTACCAAACGGCACCAGGAAGTACGGATTGTATGAAGTATAAGGCTTCTGCATCAGGCTTTCTTTTTGAACAGTCCCGCTATGGCATTCCATATGCGCAGGTACCATTCTTTTGAGAATATCTGTGAGTCGTTCCGAGCCTGTCGGATAAGGATGAAAGCGATCGGCAGTAACATGGCCGTAGCCATCCACATGCCTATCCATGACTCAACAGCCTCGGTACGTGCCAGCTTCTCTCCCGTGATGGACATGATATGAAAGACCACGAAGAACACAATAGCCACCACAAGCGGCATACCCAGTCCGCCCTTACGTATGATAGCCCCTAGCGGCGCTCCGATAAGGAACAACAGGATACAGGCAAACGACAGCGTGAATTTCCTGTGCCATTCTATTTTGTAGGTTGCGTAGTTCATGCGACGTAGTGTCATATCCGATACGGTTACTTCTACCAGGTTCTTACTGCTGCGTGCCTGGCTGTTGGCTTGTTGCAGCACCCTTGTTCTCAGCGTATCGGGCACAAGGGTGATGAACGAAGAATCATATTGAGCAGGCGCCGCTTTTACAGCAGCTACTTTTGCAGGCAGGTCTTCTGTACTGTCTTTTGATGTAATACTCAGGTACGGCGACAGGTAATTGAATATCTTATCCGGCACCTTGGCATAGTAGCGTTCCTGGCTGTCTATCTCAGAACTCAGCTGGCTTACATTCATCATCTGGTAAGCGTTCTTGAACAGGTCCTGGTTGGTACGCTGTATTTTGAACGAGGACAGGTCGAACACCTTATCCCATTGCTTGAAGTTCATCCTTACCTGCTCATAATTCTCCGAGCCGTCCTTATTGGTATATTCTTCATAACGCCAGCCATCTTTCAGCCTGAACACCATATACTGCTTGTCCGGCGACGAAAGCATCTCCCCTTCTTTTGCTAAGGTCACCTTGTCATTGCCCATGCCCGAGCTATGGTCGTAGATAATGACATTCCTGATAGTACGCCCGTCCTTATCCTTCTCACCTACCCTTATCGAGTAGTTATCCATATCCCGGTTGAACTGGCCTGCCTTGATGTTGAACGCGGGCTTGGAGTTGCGCAGGTCGTACAATAAAGACAATGCCCGCAGGTTGGCATAGGGTATCACATTATTGCTGAAAATAAATGCCGCGCCTGCGATGAACACGATAAAAAAGAACAGCGGCCTCATGAACCTGAGCAGCGATATTCCCGCTGATTTGATAGCTACCAGTTCAAAATTCTCCCCAAGGTTACCAAAGGTCATGATAGATGCCAGCACGATACCCAATGGCAATGCCAGCGGCACCAGCGTGGTAGACATGTAGAACAGCAGTTGGATGATCATCCAGGCACCCAGCCCTTTGCCCAGCAGTTCGTCCATATACAGCCAGAAGAACTGCATCACCAGTACGAAAAGGGTAACAAAGAACGTGACGATAAAAGGCCCGATAAAGCTCTTGATGATCAGTATGTCCAGCTTTTTTATCAACAGGTTGAAAATTTGCACAAACCTAATTAAAAACAAGGCTATTTCATTGGATTACATAGCATTATTAACCATTTATTGGGACATTGCAACTTATCGAAGAAAAGTTTACTCACCAGTCTCAGGCTCCATCCACCCGAATGAAAAACCTTTTTCCAGCATATGAGATACTACATAAGGTATACGCCCATATATATGCAGCTTACCGGGAACAACCAATGTGAACATATAAAACAGCAGATGCAGCGATACAATTCCCCACATTACAGCATATGCCATTTTAGGTAAAATGATATGCGTAAAATAAGGCTTCATCAACCGGTATATGGCATACATCACGACTGCATAGAACAGGTAATCCCCTATCCCCTCCATCAGGTACAATTCCAACCCCGGCGCACCATCGTGCAACGGGCCTGTATATGCCAGCGGAAAACCGTGCAGCACCACTTTGGCATGGTCTGCAAACTCTATATACCACCATTGCGACACATACAGCAACAGCAGGTAGGCCACAGGCAATATCATTAACCAGGGAGATCTTTTCACGCCTCCAAATTAGCAAAAAGGGGACTATGAACATAGTCCCCCATTTTACACAGGTGTTTATTTATGCTTACTGTACCAATAATTTCTTAACTGCGAAGCTATTCCTGTAAAAACAATAAATAGTAAAGACAAGGTTACCTGTCGGTTACTGAATTATGAACAGGAAGAAGTAGCAGCCTTTGGCTTGGTGCAAGAGAAACTTCTACCGTATTACTATGGCTGGTTCAACACTTCATTTTTGAAAAAGCCTCATGATAAAATATACAATAGAAAAGACGATAGCTAACGAAACCAACTCAAGAATATAGCTCAGGGAGTCCCAACCTACAAGGTAGGATAGTCCGGCAACAAATGTATAGGGCAAAAATACTATATCGAGTACAATAGAAATATCATACTTTGCCAAAATGTTACCTAAAACAAAGTGAATCAAGGTGATTATTATACTGATCCTTAACGTATTCTTCTTTTGCAATCGTCAGGTTATTAAGTTGATAATTCTCTAAAACACTACCGCCGGTTTGTAGCCGGTAGCTATAAAATAAATTCAGATAATAACTGAGCACAACTAAGTTCTTTCTGCCGTCAATATCTCAATAGACTAAACAAAGATCCATTATTCAACATCAAGCACCCAATATTAGTCTCCCCTTTAGGGGGATAGGGGGACAATCATCCAAACCCTATCCCTGTTAAGCGTAGTCCCCGACTACGTTTAACAGGATGTCAATCCCCTGATTGACGAGATACATATCAAAGATCCATCATCTAAAAATCCAAACACTAATAATCCTTCGGCTCCATACTTACATGTCTTATCCTAAGAATATAAATAGCTTCTTGCGAAACATGATAAGCTATACGAAACCTTGTTATCTCATATGCACGATAACTACCGTCATTATTTCGTCTGAATTTATCTGCGGGATGCCTGTAAGGGTTTTCACACAATTGTCGTATGGATGAAAGTATTCGTTCTTTTACCAGATCTGCATTCTGTGGTGAATCTTTACGGATATAGCTTATCGCTTCTTTCAGATAGTTCCTTGCTTCTTTATCCCAGAATATGGTGCGTAAAGAACTCACCATTGTTCAGCATCTTTCTCTACGTCCCGCTGACTGATATATTCACCAGCCTGCATACGCATCATGGCTGCGTCTATCTCTATATTATATTGTTCTACAGATGTACGGTTCTTTTTGAAAAATGCCTTAATAATACTCAACAGCGACTCCTTTTGTTCACTGTTCAGTTGATCTATAAACATCCTCAATTCATTATCCAATGTCTGCGCCATAACATCTGTTTACTCAAATTTACGAATTACCGGAAACATAACATCGGGCTGATAATTGTTTTCTTTCCCATTTGGCCAGTGTTATCCCTGTTAAGCGTATCCCCGACTACGTTTACAATGATGTCAATCCCCTGATTTACCCAACAGGACCAACATCTAACATACAATATTAGTCTCCCCTTTAAGTGGAATAGCGGGACCATCGTCCAATATCTAAAACACGACCTCATCCCCCTCTGTAATACTCCTCAAATATTCAGGATAAGCCATACCCTCAGGCAGCAACAGCAGGTGGCACCTGCCACGATGGGCTATCTGTTCAGGAGATGTAAGCGGTGCATGTTCTTTCAGGTAATGAGCAGAGTATTGGTTGGCAACACACCAGTCCAGTATCAACCCCGCATTTTTCAGCATCGGCATTTCGGACGGTGCATGCATCTCTACCATAAATACGGTTTGCTGTTTCGCTGCCAGTTCTGTTGCGCCTTTCAGCACATAGCTTTCCGCAGCCTCTACATCTATTTTCACAAGCTCCGGCACCATACCTGTTTCCCGCACCATATCGTCCAGTGTGGTGGTGTCTACCATGTAAAAAGCATTCACGGCTTTGGCACTGTCGGCATGGCTGCCAAACATGCTGCCGGCCGATCCGGTACCCAACGTATAGAACTTTACCTGCTCGCCCTTTTTCTCCCCTGCAAAAGCGTTGATGTAGGTTTTATGCTCACCCAGCCCGTTCCTTTCCAGGTTCTCTTTTGCCTGCTGTAGCGCCAGCGGATTAGGGTCAGCCAGCACTATTTCCTTGCCCGGTTGATCCAGGCAGGCCAGTATGGTCGAGTAGCCCACATTGGCCCCTATATCGTATATTTTATTATATCTGGCCGCTAAAGCATACCACCAGGCATCATCTTTGTCAGTTTTTTTGTTAATAGTACCAACAGAAACTGTTAAAACACGGCCCAGTAACCCAACCTCTTCGTATTGTGTCTTAGTGCCCAGCAGTTTGGTGCGGTAGGCAGATATGATCTTTCTAATCTTCACAAAATCAATGATATAGGGTAAATATACATTATATTCTAAAATGTATCGGCTTTGTGCATCTTTTAATCTGCCATTTTTGGGAATTATATTTTAAGCTGATTATATTAGCAACGATATTGTAATTTGTTAATCCCGATTTAATAAGTAGCGTGGTTTACCCAACTATATGCCATGTTTAACAGTCTTATAGTTTGTAAATCAATTATACCCGTTACTTGCCTATAGCTTTGGCATATAAGATGATACCTGGACAGGCCAGTGAGTTGGAAGAACTCATTAATGGATGCGCTAAGAACGACCGCGCATGCCAGGAGCAGTTATACAAGCTTTTCTATCCAAAGATGATGGGCGTAGTAAGGAGGTATATTGATCATTACGAACAGGCTGAGGAGGTTTTGAACAACGGCTTTTTAAGAGCTTTTCAAAAGATCGACCAGTACACGTTCCAGGGTTCTTTTGAAGGATGGTTAAGGAAAATAGTTTTTCACTCTGTATCAGACTATGTGAAGCAGAATACCCGTTATAATGAAAAGATAATGCTGGTGGAAAAAGATGAGTACGTACATAAAGACCACGCAGATAAGTTGTATTACGAGCAGTTGCTCAAGTTAGTGCACCAGTTGCCCGACGCTACAAGATCTGTTTTCAATATGTACATCATGGAGGGGTTCTCTCACAAAGAGATCGGCAAAATGCTCGGCATCAGCGAGGGCACCTCAAAATGGCACTTATCTGAAGGACGAAGGATATTGAAGGAAAAAATTGAAAAGTTACAATTACATTATAAAAAATAAAATTTTATCCACATGGATAAAAACATGATCAAGATTGACGATTTGCTACGACAGCGCTTAGGCGATGCCGAAGAGCAGGAGCGCGCGGGGGCCTGGGGCAACATGCGCGACCTCCTGGACAAGCAAATGCCGGTGAGTAAGGTTCCAGCTGCCACTAATTGGCGCCGTATGTTCGCATACGTGGCCGGTGTTGCCCTGTTGGCAACATTATCTGTAGGTGGCTACCAGATGTCTCAGTCCTTTAACAGCACAGGTGATGGTGCTGGCGAGCATATAGCTGCCAACCGCAGCAAAACCCCGGCCACCGGCCTGGCGGGCACTGCGGTAGAGAACAGCCTGCCCGATGGCGCTGAAAGCATCAATACTCAGCCTGCCACTGCTCCCGTAGCAGATGTTGCGGACAATGCAGTAACCACTGCTCCTGCCAATACGCATAGCAGCAGTACTACAGCTAACACAGGTACACAGTCTGCCACTACGCATAAAGCAGTGACCAAAGACCACATAGTTGCCGCGGCTAATACAAATGTCGCAGCTACTAATAAACTGAATGCTGCCGATGCTGCTAAAACAGAAGCTCCCGTTGCAAACAACAAAACAGCGGCCTCTGCAGCTACCACTCAACCGGTAGTAGCAAGCAATAGTAACAGTACAACTGCACCTGTAGCAGCAAACAAATCAGCTGCGACAAATAACACAATGAATAACACCCCTGCCAACAACAATGGCCAGGGCATGAATAACGTTGCAAAAACAACAACTAAAAACAATACAAACGATAATAAGAACAATACAAAAGAATCGCCTGTTGAGAAGTTAGCTACTAACAACAGCAAGTCAAATGCTGTAACAACTACACAACCTGATCCTCAATTCAAAGATGTACCGTATCAGAAAACGGTGATCCACGAGAAAACTGCCTCTAATGGCAAAACCGTTAAGGATACCATATTCAACGGTGAGGACATGATGAAAGTAAGAGTGCCCGATGACAGCAAACAGGCACTGGCTATGAACAATGCAGACGATAATAATTCGGGCAGCAACATGATGCCTTCATCAGCAGCACCATCTGCTAAGAATGATGCAGGCAGCCAGGATAGCAACAACGAAAAGCTGGGTCAACACAACCAGAACAGGAATAAGAATAAGAACTTCAACCCCAGCCGCTTTGAAGAGATGGTACACAATGCCAAATTCAGGATGGGTGCGGTTAAATTCTACCCCGGTATAGTAGCAGGTGCCAATGCTGCCTTCAACGGCAACTACGGCTTCCATGCCGGCCTGGCAGGCAACCTCGCGGTAAGTGAGCGCTGGTCTATACTGGCTGAGACCAAGTTCATGTTTAAGTTCAATAACAACCACGTGAACATGCAGGACGATTATATTAATAATGTAGAGCCTACCGTTATCAACGGTCAGTCAGTATACAAATATGACTCTATGGAGCACTACTTCAACTTCAATAGCTATATGGGTGTGGATGTTCCGGTACTGATCACTTATACGAAAGATAAGTTCACCTTTATGGCAGGTGCTGATCTCAGGTACAATTTCGGCATCAACTCTATACAGGAAGTAGAGAAAAAATACTTGTCTGAAAAAGAATACTACAGTACTTCTGAGCCTAAATTCGAAACTGAACCTAATGTACTGCTCAGCGATTTTGGTTCCAGCCTGAACATCGGTCCGATGCTTGGCTTTGGCTACCAGGTGGCCCAGGGCAAGAGGTTAGACTTCAGAATAAGTCAACCTCTATGGAACAATTCGAAAAACAGCGACGGAAGAAAACAAATATTCAAAGAACTGTACGGCAAAACTCAATTCCAGGTTAACCTGACATTTAAGTTGAGCAACAATAAGCCGTATAAAAGAAACAAATAACAGGCAAACGTTGCGAAGATCTGGAACAGCCGCTATGTATTCATAGCGGCTGTTTTCATTTGTTCAGCCGTTTCTTTGCCTAAAAAGTTATCTATCCTATGCTCTACCATATAGATAACAGGCGTAAGCACTAATGCCATCAGTGCCTTGTACGAATAATTCACCAGCCCAATAGCCAGCACTCGCTGCATACTCCAGTCGCGGCCAATATGAAAAGCTATATACAATACCACAAAACTGTCAATGAACTGGGATACCAATGTAGAGCCCGTAGCCCTGAGCCACACCTTCTTACTGCCGGTAACTTTCTTTATTTTATGAAATATCCATACATCCAGCAACTGGCTCACCAGGAAGGCGATAAGGCTACCCACAATGATCCACATGCCCTGCCCGAAAATACTGCTGAAAGTCACCTGCATATCAGGTATACCGGCCTCTTTCTGGCTGCCTACCCAAAATGATTGCTCTGCCGGCACGGCAATAGCCACATAAAACATCACAAAGGCATAACTGATCAGCCCGATGGCGATATATGAAATACGCCGCACAGCTTTGGCCCCGAAATATTCATTCACAATATCGGTCATCACAAACTCAAGCGGCCATAGCAGCACACCACAGGTAAGCGTATAGGTAAGTCCGCTCTCGCCCAGCAATGAGAAGGGAGAAGGCTCTCTGCCTATTAACAGCTCCAGCGAAAAAAGCTTGGTGCCTATACACTCAGCTATCAGGGCGTTGGCTACAAAAAATGAGGTGAGGAAAATGAACAAGCGCGTAGGCTTATCCTTCAGAATGTATTGTATCATATTGATAAGTGAATTTGCTGCACTAAAAATAGGCAGAATAATATGATACAGTAATAAATTTCAGTAATGTGTGTACAGGCAGCTTAAAATATGCTGTCCCAGTCGCTGGTAGCATAGCTGTTGCGTTCCTCCGCCGATGTCATATTGGCTTCATTCTCCAGTTCGTAATAGTTCCATATGGTCTCCAGGCCCTCTTCGGCAAACACACGCTCGCCCAGGCATACAAATCCGTTCTCTTTCAGTACAACCTCATCGGTATGGCCCGGCAATGCCCTGGCACAAACTTTATCCAGCCCCAGGTTCGAGAAGGCCTCATATACCAGGTATTCAATAACATAGTTAGCCCTGTCAGCAAATTCAGGTTGCAACTGGCATACCGTTTCATACAACTCTACATCGGCCAGGTAATGCAATCCTGCAAAACCCAATACATCTTCATAACCATCTTTGATAAAACCGATACCTGTGCCATGTTCTGCTTTATGTGCGCCCAGTAAAGCCGACACCTGCTCTGCAGAAATATTGTTCAATACAGGAAAACGTTGCTGTTGCGTATTCGCCAGCAGGTCCGCCAGCAATACCTTATCCTCAATGTTGAAATGATTCAGCGTCAGATCAATAGCCTTGAAGTCCATATGTATACGTTTTTTTGAAACGGGCTGTAAAGATAGCAAACACCTATGGCATTTTATAATATTTTAACATTTATTATCACGGCATTGTCAAATGATTAACATACAAACGGTTTATATCGTCTTATTGTCATAAGTAAGTATTATTTAACATTTACGTCAAACCATTGGCACGATTTTTACGTTTATATAAGTAAGCAAAAACCTACAGTTATGCGACTAAAAGTATTACTTACCGGCAAAGACAGGTTCGACCATGAGGCCGACGCTGAGTTGCTGCGAGAAAGGGGATTCCTGGTATACAGGTGCAAAGAAACTTCTGTTAATGATATGATAGAAGAACTCCACCCTGATGTACTCATTATCAATCCCATCGACGAAGAGCAGTCAAGCACTCACCTGTACAACAGGTTGCTGGACAATATCAAGTATGCCAAACTACCGCTCATCTACACCTTGCTCGAAGATGATGTCTATTTGGTGAACCGTAAGCGCACTTCGGCCCGCGGCAAACGTAACTTCATCGTCGATAATATCATCGACGGTATAAGGACAGCATTGGGCGGCAACCGCAAAGTGCTGAACAGTTTTAACCTGGGAATGGCTTCCTAACTCTTATCTATCGAATATTTTCCGGGGCCGAGGATGAACATGCCCAGGAATACAAATGCCAGTTCAACGGCATGCGAAGCGCCCGAAATTCCATCTCCCCCATCCAGGTGTTTCATACTCGCTACTATCATAGTTATCAATAACAATAACGCCGCAGGGCGGAATAAAAATCCCAATACTAACAGTATGCCTCCTATGGCTTCGGCAAAAGCAGCCATAAATCCCCAGAAAGTGAAATAACCATCTATTCCGGCCAATGACACTGCATGGCCTATCTTCTCCCACTTTTCAGGCCCGCCCAGCATTTTAGGGTATCCGTGCAGCACCATCATACAGCCAATACCTACGCGCATCACCAAAAGCGCGAAATTCCTGTAGTCCCCAAGTTTACTGAATATTGCCAAAGTATTGATTTTGAACAGGAAAGTTACGAATTACAATAATGTGCTGCAAGGTCATGCTCATTTCTTAACAGCTTGTTATCCACATGCAAAACGGATGTTATCCGGTACCATTTTATTTATCTTATGCATATACACTTTATATATTTGGGCTGAGATAAGATTGAGAACACTAAAGCAAAAACACAATGATCACTCACTTACTGGCACTAAAACTGGCGGCAAAAGCACTCTATGTAGCGGGTGTTGCTGTAAATAAAGAGCTGATAAAGCCTTTAAGGAAGAATATCATACCTGATACTGATATACCTTTCAACAAACCACACATGACAGGCTTTGAGCAAAAGTACATCAATAGTGTACTGTCCTCGGGCAAGCTATGCGGCGACGGTAGCTACACGAAAAAATGCCAGGACCTGTTCGCGGCCATGTACAATGTCAATGATTGCGTACTCACCACTTCATGCAGCGATGCGCTGGAAATGGCTGCCATACTTTTAGATATACAACCGGGCGACGAGGTCATCGTCCCTTCATATACTTTCGTTTCCACTGCCAATGCATTTGTATTGCGTGGCGCCAATGTCATCTTTGCCGACTCGTCTGGCGATCATCCAGGTATTGATGAGAATAGCATCGAGGCACTCATTACCCCTAAAACAAAAGCTATTGTGGTAGTACACTATGCAGGTGTAGCTACCGATATGGATATAGTAATGGACATCGCCCACCGTCATAACCTGTATGTGGTTGAAGATGCCGCACAGGCCGTAGACGCTTATTACAAAGGCCGTGCCCTGGGTACTATCGGTCACCTGGGTACAATGTCCTTCCACGAAACCAAGAACATTGTTTCCGGTGAAGGTGGTATGCTGCTCATCAACGATCCTTGTTTTGCTGAGCGTGCAGAGATCATCAGGGAAAAAGGTACCGACCGTACCAAGTTCCTGCGTGGCGAAGTAGATAAATACGGATGGGTAGATGTTGGTTCTTCTTACCTGCCCAACGAAATGACCGCTGCTTTCCTGTATGCGCAACTGGAACAGGTAGATAAGATACAGAAGAAGAGGCTGGCTATCTGGAACCGCTATTACGAAGAACTGAAAGAACTGGAGATACTGGGCCATGCACGCTTGCAGGTAGTGCCCGAATATGCACAGCACAACGCACACATGTTCTACATAGTACTGCCCGACCACGAAACGCAGGAGAACCTGAGGCAGTATCTTAAATCAATGGGCATAGCGGCCGTATTCCACTACAACCCGCTGCACAGCTCATCTTTCTTTGAAGATAAGCACGACGGCAGGCAACTGCCCAACTGCGACAAATACGACCAATGTCTGCTGCGCCTGCCTATGTATGCCGACATGACCATCGCAGAACAAAAAACGGTCATCAACAAAGTATGGCGCTTTTTCCTGCAAAAGAATTAAACGATCAAAACTTACAGATACAAAGTGCCGGGAATATTTCCCGGCATTTTATTAATGTATACCTCCGTTGGGGGCTATGCATGTTATGTCACAACCGGGGATAAGATATGGCAGGCAGAATGAATAGTAAATCACACAAGGCTACCGGTTATTTAAACAACTCTGGTTAACTTAGTTGATGAGCATATCAGGCTGCAAAGAATACAAATGAAAAATATCGAAACAGAAAGACTGATCTTACGCGAATTTCAGCCGGGTGATGACATAGGGATGTTTACATTGGATTCCGATGCTGAAGTACACAGATATTTAGGCAACAACCCTATTAGTAGTATCGGTCAGGCCCGGGAGGTTATAGAAAATGTACGCAGGCAGTATGAAAAGTATGGTATCGGCAGATGGGCCACTATCGAAAGGTCTTCAGGCGAATTTATCGGGTGGAGTGGATTGAAATTTATCACCACCATTGAAAATGGCCAAACCGATTTTTATGATGTCGGTTATCGTTTTATACCAAAATACTGGGGAAAAGGTTATGCAACTGAAGCAACAAATGCTGTATTGGAATACGCTTTCAACACTATGAACCTGGATGAAGTGATCGGAACCTGCCATGAAGAGAACAAGGCATCAAGACGAGTGTTAGAAAAATGCGGCTTGTGTTATATTGAAAAGTATAAGTGGAAAGACCTTACCTGCGATTGGCTGAAAATAACTAAAGAAGAATGGGAGCAAAGGGCTCCAGTACTATAAGCATCTTCAACTGTGATGGTTGGCTACCGGTTTATAATAGTTTATTTTTTCTTTTTCTTAGATGACTTTGCATGCTTGTTGAATGCCAGGCATAGATCCAGCCAGTAGTTGAGGTCTTTGTTTGACTTTACGGCTTGTTCGTCCACAAATACATAACCCTTCATTGGCTTTCCTGTAAATATCATTTCACGGCATCCCGGCTGCTCAAGAGCTTGTTCATATACATCTGGTCCTATCCTGCACATTAATTCGTCTCTCACAATACCAATACACATTTTGTCGTTCAGCATATAACAGGTACCGCCGAACATGTGCTTTTCTTCAACATTCGGCAATTCAGACATCGCTTCTCTTACTCTGTCATTTAATTTTTCATTGTATGCCATAGTTATTTTTTTACTTCGTGCATCTTGTCAGAATCAGGATTTACAAGATAAAATATATTCACAGGATTATTCTTTCGCTCACATAACAAATCCTGAAAATCCTATAATCCAGCTAATCCTGATTCAGACAAACACACACAACACAATCCCGAAAATCCTGATTCAGACGAATACAAATAACCCAATCCTGAAAATCATTAAATCCCGAAAATCCTGATTCAGACAAACACACACAACACAATCCTGAAAATCCTATAATCCTGAAAATCCTGATTTAGACAAACTACCCCATATTACACCCGGGATTAAATATCTTTTTATACTGCAAACTATTTGCACCGAAGTTTATAAGCAACCCTGTCGTCCTGTCATAAGCCACAACATAATTTTTAGCCTGGGCAATATGCACATCCTCAAGCTGTATCAGAGCTTTTAACTCAACGACAATATCATTTTCTACAATAAAGTCAGCCCTTCTTGTACCAACCTCTATGCCATCATAGTAAATGGGTTGTTCAACCTCTCGCCCAAAATTAAGTCCTGCCTTATCCATTTCAATGGCAAGACAACGCTGATAGATAACTTCCTGAAATCCGTTTCCAAGAGTATTATGCACCTTCATTGCACAACCAATGATCTTATAAGTTATCTCTTCTTCTTGCATCTTGTCTGAATCAGGATTTACAAGATAAAATAAATTCACAGGATTATTCTTTCGCTCACACAACACATCCTGAAAATCCTATAATCCTGAAAATCCTGATTCAGACAAACACACACAACACATCCTGAAAATCCTATAATCCTGAAAATCCTGATTCAGACGAATACACATAACACAATCCCGAAAATCCTATAATCCTGCTAATCCTGATTCATACGAATACACATAACACAATCCCGAAAATCCTATAATCCTGCTAATCCTGATTCAGACGAATACACAACACAATCCCGCTAATCCTGATCCGGACAATTAATTTTGATAAATTAAAATAATTAACGTATTTTTGCTATCATAAACGGATAATAAAAACATTATCCCATCATGTCACCAATCCCTCTCCCTTAAGGGAACAGAGGGGAAAATCTTTCACCATGAAAATAGAGCACGAACTCTTTGCCCACCATTACATCATTACAGGCGACAAAGAAAAAGCCTACCAACTGGCCTATCCGCAGGCGCAGGGCGAAGCACTGAAAATAGCCGCCCGCAGGCTCATCAACACACCACATGTCAGGCAGTATATAGAGCGGGAGTTGACCGCCCTGCGCGAAAAAGTGGTAAAGCAATACCACGACGAGGAACAGCAACGGCTGGAGCAGGAATACGCCACCATGCTGCTGAAACGCAAATGCCTGCGCGATATCATAACCGGCAAAACCAAACAGAAAAAACACTTCAAGTTCAAAGACCGCATAGAAGAAATAGAAGTGGAGCTGAGCCCCTTTGCCATACTGCGGGGCATAGAGCTGGACATGAAGATAGAGCACCAATGGTACGACAGGCAGCGAAAGTATGGTGAGCCACCTGCCGAACAAAAAGCAAACACATCAAAAAGCCATCCTGATGACGACCTTGGCCTGCGAACTGAGATATTCTACGGGCCCGACTACATGCCCGGGCTACGTGCCCAACTGGTACGCGATAACCCGCACCTGGCAGAACAGTACAGGGAAAAAGGCCTCCGCGTGCTGGACTATGTGCCCACCAATGAGCAGCTGGACCAGATGAAAGAAGCTCACGAACGTAAATACAACGAATGGCGCGAGCTGAAAAAGTTTGCCGAAGAACAACTGGACGACGCCGGTTTTGAAACCGACTTCACCAACGACGATACACCCGAACCTCCCTCCGCCCCCACCATGTTCACCCAACAGGAAAACCCACAACCGAACCTGCCGGTCAATGAAAAAACACTCGCCCCGTCTCCCCTTCAGGGGGATAGGGGGAAATCACTCGTACCGGAAGATTCCCCTCTTCGGAGAGCCTGTCCCGCCATAGCGGGAGGTGTAGGAGTGGGTTTTCTCGCGCAGGATAATACACTCGCCCCGTCTCCCCGGAATAAAATCCCGCTTCAGCGGGAGGGCGATAGGGGGAAAACCACCTACTACCACAAAGGCACCCCGCAGGCACAGGCCGAGCGTGAATACCTGCTCAGCAAGGGCGTCAGCCCGGCGGCATTCCCTCAAGATTGTCACCCCCCAAAGCTCACCATCGAAGAGATCATGACCAGGTTGCAGGAAAATTATAACGAAATAAAGGCAGAAGGAGGCGATGCTTTTTTTGAGCGCCCCACCCCTCCACCGATACAAAACGATACAGAATGACACCATTTGTTATGCATCACCCGTCATTCTTATTAGGCAGTTGACCGTTAACTTATTATTTTTGCAAACATTTTAATAAAACCACAAGTATTTCAATCGTAATACATGCACGCAACACTCAGCGAACAGGAAGTAGTAAGAAGGGAGAAACTAAAGGAATTACAGGCTTTGGGCATAGACCCCTACCCTGCACCCGAATACCCCGTAACACACACTGCAAAGCAGATAAAAGAGGGTTATAACGGAGAGAACGGCGAGGACTATAAAGAAGTATGCCTGGCAGGCAGGGTAATGAGCGTGCGCGATATGGGCAAGGCCAATTTTGCCGTGATACAGGACAGCACCGGCCGCATACAGGCTTATGTACGCAGGGACGACATCTGCCCCGGCGAAGACAAGACCATGTACAACACCGTTTGGAAAAAACTGCTGGACATTGGCGATATCATAGGTATAAAAGGGTATGTATTTACCACCAAAACGGGTGAAACATCGGTGCATGTCAGCGAGTTCACCATGCTCACCAAATCGCTGCACCCGCTGCCGATTGTTAAGGAAAAAGACGGTGAACTGTACGATGAGGTTACGGACCTGGAATTCAAATACCGCCAGCGTTATGCCGACCTGATAGTGAACCCCGGTGTTCGCGATACTTTCGTTAAGATAACGAAGATGAAGAATGCCATCCGTAATTTCCTCAACGAGCGTGGTGCGCTGGAGGTAGATACCCCTGTGCTGCAAAGCATCCCCGGCGGTGCGGCGGCAAGGCCCTTCGTTACCCACCACAATGCGCTGGATATGCCTCTATATCTGCGTATCGCCAACGAACTGTACCTGAAAAGGCTCATCGTAGGCGGTTTCGACTGGGTATATGAATACAGCCGCAACTTCCGCAACGAGGGTATGGACCGTACCCACAACCCTGAGTTCACGGTACTGGAGTTCTATGTGGCATATAAGGATTACCTGTGGATGATGGAAACTACCGAGCAGTTGCTGGAGTCTACAGCCATTGCTACCAACGGCAATACAAAAACAACTATAGATGGTACTGAGATAGACTTCAAAGCACCATACAAGCGCATCAGCATATACGATGCCATAAAAGAACATACCGGCATCGACGTTAGCGGCATGAACGAGGACGAACTGCGCGCTACCTGCAAGCAACTGCATATTGAAGTAGATGCTACCATGGGGCGCGGCAAACTGATAGACGAACTGTTCAGCGAAAAATGCGAACACCACTACATACAGCCTACCTTCATCATCGACTACCCGGTAGAAATGAGCCCGCTGACTAAAAAGCACCGCAGCAAGCCGGGCCTGGTAGAGCGTTTCGAGCTCATGATCAACGGTAAAGAAATAGCCAATGCCTACTCCGAGCTTAACGACCCGATAGACCAGCGCGAGCGTTTCGAAGACCAGGTAAAACTGATGGAGCGCGGCGACGACGAAGCTATGTTTATCGACTATGATTTCCTGCGTGCGCTGGAATACGGTATGCCGCCAACATCCGGCATCGGTTTCGGTATAGACAGGCTGGCCATGCTGCTGACAGGCAATACATCGATACAGGATGTACTGCTGTTCCCGCAGATGAGGCCTGAGAAAACAGAAGATTAATAACAATATATAACAACAGCGGGGTTACCTCCCGCTGTTGTACCTTTAATACCATGAAACACTATTCCTCCATACTGCTGATGGCCATTTGCGCATCAGCCTGCGCACAGCCGGCATCATACAAAGACAGTATCAACCAATACAGGCAGCACTATAAAGAAGAGTTCCTTACAGAGGAACGCAGCCCCCTTACCGCGGCCGACACGGGCTTTCTCAGGTTCTTTCCCATAGATGAGCAATATAGGGTTACCGCAAGGCTCACACTCACCCCGGATGCCAAAGCTTTTGACATGCCCACCGCCAGCGGCCAAACCAAACGATACCAACAGTATGGGCTGCTTACCTTCAACATCAACGATACACTGGTAAGCCTGCAGGTGCTCCGCAGTCTCAAACTGCTGAAAGACCCTAAGTATAAAGACCACCTCTTTGTCCCCTTTACAGATGCTACTACATATAATGAGACCTATGGTGGCGGCCGCTACCTCGACCTTTCATTACAGGATGTGCATGACGGCACTATCGAGCTCGATTTCAATAAATGCTACAACCCATGGTGTGCTTTTGCATCAGGTTATTCCTGCCCCATCCCGCCCAAAGAGAACCGCTTGAGCGTGGCCATCCCTGCCGGCGAAATGAATTTCGGGAAAGTGGTGGAGCATTAAGTATAAAAAACAATAAAGCCGGGACGAGCCCGGCTTTATCATCAATATTTGGATCAGGTATCTATTAGAATGATACCAGTTTCTCAGTATAGTTCATATTACCTGCAGACAGGTGTACCATATAAACACCTTTCACTTTTATAGCAGAAGCAGGTATCTCAATTGTGTTGATGTCACCGTTCAGTTGGTGCTGTGTAGTATACACTACTTTACCTGTTACATCTGTAACCAGTACCTGTGCCATCTCCCTTGACGAAGACCTGATAACCAGCTGAGAGCTACCATTGGTTGGGTTCGGAGCCAGTGCTATGTTCCTGGTATCATTCAGCAGGGTATTAACACCCAGTTTGTACGGGCTGATGTTGATACGGTCAATATAGAAGTTGTTACCGGTTCCGGGCAGTGTTAAAGATGCACTGTTGTTGATATCATCAACACCAGGGTGGTAGCGGAAACGGAAGAACACTTTGTCTTTCCTTGCGCTCATTGGTATGTCGTAGCTCTTAAGATCCCAGTCGCCGAAATAAAGCGGAGCATATTCTATAGCTACATAACCTTTGTTAGCAATATCGCCTTTGGTCAAAGTAGCCAGTTTCTGCCAGTTCTGACCGCAATCCAGTGAGTAGCTGATCTCAAGTGTATCTTTCATCAACCTACTGTCAGATACCCTGAAAGCACCGGAAGAAAGGAAGTTCAGCCTGCACTCAGTAGAAGTCATACCGCTAAGGTCAAATGCTGGCGTAAAGAAGTCGTCAAAATCACCTTTTGGCGTTCCTACATAATAAGCCGGGAAAGCCCTTTTATCATATCCTGAGTAAGTGATACATGTGTTATCGTAGTAACCTGCATTTTTATCCAGGTGCCACTTATTCTCATTATTATAATAGTTGAATATAGGCCATTTCTCTACAGAGTTATTTGCATCATTCTGGTCAAACTCCATGAAATAACCATCGAGAGGGTTGATCTTATTTACTTCATCGGCAGCATAAACCAATGATTTGAACTCTATAGTAGAATCACCTGTATTATTACCTGTTGCTTTCAGGGTAACGTCAACCCATCCCGGATCACCAAATGAGTTATTAACCTCTGTAGTCAATCCCAGGTTTGTTTGGTTTATTGTAGGGTTGGTAGCGTTATTGCTGAATGTCCATTCAACCGATGAGATAGTGTCTCTCCAGCTCCTTTGTTTGAAGGCAAACTTACTGCTTGCACAAAGGAAGTATGAACGATCCTGACCTAAGCTGCTTGCTCTTTCAACAGATACATCGGGAATTGGTTTAAGGTCATTCTTTACACCATAAGTACCACCAATTTTGTCAAGGATACCTGTTCTTACGTGCGTAGTATCGCTTACAAGTTTATTCCTGTTACCAACGTTGCTGGCCAATGTGGCGCGCATACGTTGAACCTGTTGTTTGGTAAACATCTTAGGACAATCTGCGTAATCCATGATATTTTGAGTATTAACAGTATCAGGATAGTCAATACAGTTTTTGATGTAGCCATACCTGATAGTCAGCTCGTATAATAAGTTATACCTGCCATCGCTTGTATCGTTTCTAACATCAATGATACAAGGAATATTTTTCACATAAGGAGCTCCACCTACAGCGTCATTTTTCAGACCTGGATTTTTAGTAACTGTCAGCCTGTATGTAGTATCAGGTATTACTTTATAACCTAAGGTTACAACCTGCTCGCCGCTATCTGTAGTTGTCAAAGCATCGTACCTGACAGACCAATTGTACAAATAATTATAACGGCCTTTGTAAGATGTTGCATTTGTACCCTGATCCTGGTTGGTTGTGTCAACAAATTCTGTAAAGCTGATAGCACCATCGATTGTCCTGAATTTTTTCAACTGGTTTGCGCTGTTGCTGTTGATACTATCCAGAGTTGATTTTACAAGGGTATCCGATTTCAGTCCCGGGTTTTTTACTACCTGCAACACATAACCTGCAGCATTAGGAACAAATGCGCTGAATGGTATCACCTGTGCACCTGTATTTGTCGTTGTCTTTCCTTTAAACATCTTCAACGTATCTCCGTTCTGTTTCGTCAGCAATACAACTATGCTGTCGCCAATAGTATTCGGATAAACATTGAAAGAGTCAATCCATAAATGTTTTGAAGCAGTAAATGTAATAGATGATCTGTCCTTTGCAGTGTAATTTGTAACTATATTAGCACTTCCGAGCATATCAATACCAACGGTACCTGTCTTGGTCTTATACACGTCCGTTACATTGAACACACCAGAGCTATTTTGCTTGTAGTGTGTTATCTCAAATTCCTGTCCGATGCTTGCTGGGTATATCTTAACTGATTGTATAGACAGGTTGGTACGTGGCAGGTAGTCTATACCTTTGTTTCCATTATCTACAACCGGGGTAGCCAAAGGATCTATCTTTATTTTAGACAAGCTGGTTACATTGTTAGTACATGAAGTGTCATACAAACTTGCATTATTACAAGAACCTGACGCAGTTGCACCATATGGGTCTCCATTGCTGAAGTGACCAGTAGTTGGAGGAGTATCGTCTACCTCATCATCACCTGTACAATTTGTAGCCACGGCAATATTACCCCACGTGTGATACAGTCCAAGTATGTGTCCAATTTCGTGCGGAATAGTTTTGTTCTTAAGCATACTGCCGGCGCTTGTTATAATACCATCAGGGTAAGGAAAAGCAGCAGCACTTGACGGGAATACTGCGTAAGCCGCAACTACGCCATTAGAGATTCCCCTGCCTATCTTGGCAATTGTCCAGATATTAAGGTAAGATGATGGATCCCACTGGTCAAATTTAGCCTGGTCGTCGCCGCCATTTGTCAGGTAAGACCTGCGGTGAGTGATACCAGTAGTAGGCCTGCCTTGCGGATCTTTTGTAGCCAGGTGAAACATAACTTTTGGATTGCCAATATAACTCTTGAAAGGAGCTATCACATCAGCAGTATCCGAATTATGTTTCAGGTATATCTCATTGATCTGATCAATAAGTTTAAAGACATCGTTATCTGACACATAGTCTACACTACCGTAATCGTGTATCACGTGTACAACTACCGGGATATGCAACAGATCATCCGGGCCAAATTCTGTTCCTTTAGCACGAGCCCTGTCAAGGTTCATAGAATTCATGCCCTCAGCAATGAACTGGTTCAGTTGTTTTTCATACTGCTCTATCTGAGGATATGCTTTCTTGTAAGTATCGTTGGCCTCAACCGTGGTACACGGCAATTGTGCTTTGGCGACACCCAAATACATCAGCACAACAGGTAGTAATGAAAATACTTTTCTTATCATGTTAAAAATTATTGTGTACTATGTTTAAAACAATGGTCTCAAAGATAGATATTCCTGTTAAAAAATTGCAAAGTTTTTTGTCATGAGAATCTCGTTTTTATGTCATAAAACATGCTGTTTTCAAACCTTTTAATGCTACAATGCAGCAAAAACAAGTGTTATATCCATAAAGCTGTATTGTCACATGTCCGTAGAAACACATTTGAATTATTCATTACATAAAAAATGTTAGCCGAAAAGTACGTTCTACCGGTTACCAATCCGGGTAAAACTGATACTTCATGTGGAAAATAAATCAGCTAATTTAAATGTAGATTTTTACACTATACCTTTATCTGCTTATAACTATAGCATATCTTCCTGGTAGGCCAGATTTTTAAAATATTCTACATCTCTCAAGAGGCTCTTTTTTTGCAGATGCATCTGTATCATGGCGGTAAATGAAGATATAGGAGATAGTATAAATATGATCACTGTGAGCAGATATTGAAATATTTTCACCCTGCTCTTCCTGTTAGGGTCAAGCGGCCCACCTTTCTCTCGGATGTACTTTGCAAATTTCCTGAAATTCTTGATTCCTCTTTTTTCCAATATAACCAGACCAGGGTCCAGATGTATCGCGCCTTGCATTAATAATTCCTTTTGTAATACTTCTAACCTATTATTTTCCAGATGTTTATATATCTGCATACCAAAACGCTGTGCATTTTTGATATCCGGTGTCTGAACACCTGCCTCAGGCAAAATGCTGGAAGCTGCTTTTTGTCCGGTAAAAGCCCAGCGCGCTATGGTTAGTACTGAAATAAGGTTTGAATTAGTATCTGTTAAGACGATATTTCCAACCAGCTTAGCCCCGACTTCTTTTAACATCACTTTTACCTGCTCCTGACCATTTAGCCACATGTTACGACTACCTATAACTGTAATGACAGGTTTGTCTTTCAGTATAGCAGCATATTGGCTTTTCAAAAATGAAGTAGTGGGCTGAGAAGGGCTAAGAAACCAAGGCTGCCATCCAAACAATACCAAATCGTGGTGATTGTTCATTACCTCATGAGGCAGAGGTTTTATCGCTGATGGTATCAATTCTACACACTCCGGCATTGCATCGAAAAATGTAGCCGAAGTCCAGGGAAAGGGGAATGGATTTTCCATTTCAACCTGCACAACATCGATCTCCACTTTGTGCTGAATGTCATAAAGTATATTATCCAGGATATCCCTCAACTGGCCCGATTGGGAATAATATAATACCAATATCCTTTTCTTCATCAGGCAAATGAGTGGGTTAGATCATCATACCACCGTAAGGTAGATGTATGCATAAGAAAAACGTGCGCTCTCGGGCACCATTACCAATATGTGTTCTCCCTTTTTTAATTTGCCGCTGTTAAAAAGTTCTTCCAACATCAGGAAGGTAGAGGCGCTACCGACATTACCCACGCGGGTAAGGTTGTAGAACCATTTATCATCAGGCAGGTCAAGTCCGACATTTGCCAGGCTATCTTTAATTTTCTGCTTAAAGAACTCACTGGACATATGTGGCAGAAAATAATCAACGTCATTACCGGTGATATTATGTTTCTCCATCAACTCTTTGAGGAATTCACCACCCTTGGGTACGATATTATCACCCAACAGGCGAGTATCCTGTTTCAGAGAAAAAACGCTCTGATTGCCCCACTCTTCCACCGGCATATCGTACCAGCTAATCAAAGAACCATCATCTGCTTTCACGGCACCACCATACATACAAGCATCAAACTCGTTTGCATACGATGTAATCTCGAGCCATTCTATCTTAAGAGACACACTATCGTCATTGGGTGTGCTTTGTACCAAAGCCGCAGCTGCCCCGTCGCTCAGCATCCAGCGGAGAAAATCTTTTTCAAAAGCTATATATGGGTCTTCCTCCAGGCGGATGTGATTATCTGCCTCAGGCTGAAACCTGGATGCATGCATCCAAGTAGATACTTTCTCCGAGCCTACGCTTACCGCATAATCTACCATACCGCTACCAACGGACATAAAGGCGTATTTCAAGCCTTGCACACTACTGCAGCAGGCTCCTGAAGTTGATATGATCTCTACATTATGGATGCCTAACTCACCATGCACCATAGACGCATGAGATGGTACCAGTTGTTCGGCTGATCCGGTACCGGCAGTAAGTAATTCTAATTTGCTGATAGGTATTTTCTCGTCAAACAGTTGTTTGATAGCAATAGCCGCAAGTTCGGTATTCTTATGCGTGCTTTTGCCATCTCTGAATGCGTAATAGCGTGTTTTGATACCATTGCTCCTCAATACCACAGCCCTCGCCTTAGAAGGTTTGCCATTAACCATTCCCAGTACTTGCTCCATTTCATTGTTGGGTACGGGCTCGTTTGGCAAAAACTTTGAAAGGCGCGTTATATAAACAGGTCTCACTATCTGAAATTCAATTTGACTTGCAAAAATAATTATTCTCAGTTGCTTTACTAACTCATGAAAAATATATTGATGCGAATATGTACGCATCTAACCCCAAAGCCTTGAAAATAGTACATTTCCCGTTATAGAGTTTATATATTTTAAAAACAACAATAGCCCCTTTTTGTTGGGCTATTGCTGCAAATATCAGGTAATTATATTAAACAAAAGACAATTATTCATTTAATTGTATCCCGTAATAGAACATACCATTATGCCCCGGATAGATCCCTGTAAGTCTCAGGTTGCCCGAGGCTCCGGCAAGTATGTTTTGTAACTCCTCTACCGAAGCAACCGCTTTGTTTCCGGCTTTGGTGATAACAAATCCTTTTTTCATACCGGTCTGGTGAGACAAAATCCCCTCTTCGATCTCTTCGACCATTACACCACCGCTGATATTCAACTGCTTAAGTTCTGCATTATTCAAGGTTCTCAATTTAGCACCCAATACTCTGGCTCTTGCGTCATTTTTTATTATAGTGGTGTTACCATCAATGTTTTTCAGTTGCACTGTGGTGTGTACCGGTTTGCCGTCTCTCACATATGTAATGCTGACATTATCACCCGGTTTATACAATGCTATTTGCTCCAGCAGTTCGGGAGCAGTGTTGACCTGGTTACCACTAACAGCGACAATAAAATCTCCTTTTTTCAAGCCAGCTTTTTCTGCTGCACCATTTTCGAAGATATTTGCCACATATACTCCATTATTCCGATCCAGTTGTAACTCTTTAATCTGCTCGGGTGAAGCATTTTTAATATCTATGTAACTGATACCCAAAAATGCACGCTGTACCGCACCATAGTCTACTATATCTTCAACCACCTTTTTGACAATATTGGATGGAATAGCATAAGAATATCCCGCAAACGAACCTGTCGGGGACGCTATTGCTGCGTTGATACCTACTAACTGCCCTTTTGTATTGACCAATGCACCACCACTGTTACCGGGATTAACGGCTGCATCTGTCTGTATGAACGACTCTATGGCAGCTGCAGACTGCGACCTATTGATACCCAGAGAGCGGCTTTTGGCACTGACTATACCTGCTGTGACTGTGGCATCGAGCGTGAAAGGATACCCTACGGCCAATACCCACTGTCCCAGGCGGACATCGTCAGAGTTGCCATATTCCATATAAGGCAGATTCTCGCCTTCTATTTTAAGCACCGCAATATCGGTTGCCGGGTCGGTAGCTACCAGTTTTGCATCTGTAGTATACCTGTCGTTAAAAGTAACAGTCACAACATCAGCTCCTGCCACAACGTGGTTATTGGTGACAATATACCCGTCAGGAGAAATAACCACTCCTGAACCCGCACCCATTTGCGGCGGCTGGAACATATCCTGGTATATGTCTCCAAAAATAGTCGGGCGCCTCACAACTACCTGCTTACCATTGGTTTTTGTTTTGATGTGGACAACTGCCTGCACCGACGCTTCTGCTGCAGGTTGAAAATCGGCAGGAGGAGTACTTGCCGTGACATTGCCCTCGTAATTAACGTAATTAACGGGTAATGAAGTTTTTCCCCTGGCCTGGCTGAAATCATGATGTCCTGAAAACTGACCTGCCAGGAACAGCGTGAATACTGATGTGAGCGCTGCTGTCAGAATTACCGGAATTAGTTTTGATCTCATAGTTTCTCCTTTTATGCTTTTGCTTTGTTGTATGTACAAATTTACAACCTGTACTTATTATAAAACTGTTAAAAGCAGGGCAGTTAAAACAGCTTTAACAGTAATAACTGACGCATACCTTCCTGAACCATAAAAAGTTGCTCAGGCATCCAAACGCAACATCTTATTATATTAATCTTAATACTTCTGACTAATAATAATACAAATTTTTTCAATCCAAAAATTCACTACCTTTGCACCTCATTTAAAAAACCATTTATAATACAATAATTTAAACAATGGCAGACTTACGCTTACAGCGCAACTTTGGTATTGCAGCGCACATTGACGCGGGTAAAACCACTACGACAGAACGTATACTTTATTATACCGGTATCAACCACAAAATAGGTGAGGTGCACGACGGTGCTGCCACAATGGACTGGATGGCGCAGGAGCAGGAGCGTGGTATTACCATTACGTCTGCTGCTACAACATGTTTCTGGAACTTCCCTACCGTACAGGGCCAGCCTGTAGATGATACAAAACAATACAAGTTCAACATCATCGATACTCCGGGCCACGTTGACTTTACGGTTGAGGTGGAGCGTTCTATGCGTGTATTGGACGGTCTTGTTGCATTGTTTTCAGCGGTTGACGGCGTTGAGCCTCAGTCTGAAACAGTTTGGCGTCAGGCTAACCGTTACAGAGTTCCTCGTATCGGTTTCGTAAACAAGATGGACCGTATCGGTGCTGACTTTCTTATGGTTGTTAAGCAAGTGCGTGACATGTTGGGTGCAAAAGCTGTTCCTCTTCAGTTGCCTATCGGTGCTGAAGACAACTTCAAAGGTATCGTTAACCTTATTACAATGAAATCCGTTGTATGGGACGACTCAACTCAAGGTATGACTTATACCGAAGGTGAAATACCTGCAGACATGGTTGATGAAGCTAACCAATACCGTGCTGAGTTGGTTGAAGCAGTAGCTGAATATGATGATGCGTTGATGGAGAAATTCTTCGACGATCCTGATACAATTACTGAAGAAGAGATACACGCAGCTATCCGTAAAGCAACGATCGATCTAAGTATCATCCCAATGCTTTGTGGTTCTGCATATAAAAACAAAGGTGTACAAACAGCTTTGGATGCGGTTATCCGTTACCTGCCTAGCCCGGTTGATATCGAGGCTATCAATGGTACTACGGAGTCAGGTGAGCCTATCTCCCGTAAGCCGGATGCAAACGAACCTTTCGCTGCATTGGCATTTAAGATCATGACTGATCCATTCGTTGGTCGCTTGGCATTCTTCCGTTGTTACAGCGGTAAGTTGGACGCAGGTTCTTATGCATTCAACATGCGTAGCGGACGTAAAGAGCGTATCAGCCGTATCATGCAAATGCACGCCAACAAGCAAAACCCGATCGAGAAGATCGAGGCAGGTGACATCGGTGCAGCAGTAGGTTTCAAAGACATCAAAACAGGTGATACTTTGTGTGATGAAGATCATCCGATCATACTTGAGAACATGTTCATACCTGATCCGGTTATCGCGATTGCAGTTGAGCCTAAAACCAAGGCTGACGTTGAGAAAATGGGTATGGCCATTGCCAAGCTTGTTGAAGAAGATCCTACACTACGTGTAAATACAGACGAAGAAACAGGCCAAACCATCCTTCAAGGTATGGGTGAGCTTCACTTGGATATCATAGTTGACCGTATGAGACGTGAGTTCAAGGTTGAGATCAACCAAGGTGCTCCTCAGGTTGCTTACAAAGAGGCTTTCACAATGCAAATTCAGCACCGTGAAACATATAAGAAACAAACAGGTGGTAAGGGTAAATTCGCCGATATTCAGATAGAGATCGGACCTGCTGACGAAGCTTTCTTGAAAGAAGAAGGAAACGGTAAGTATCAGTTCATCAATGATATCTTCGGTGGTTCCATCCCTAAAGAATTCATCCCTGCTATTCAGAAAGGTTTCCAAACTTCAATGACAACAGGTGTGTTGGCGGGATACCCTGTCGACAACTTGAGAGTAAGATTGTTTGATGGCTCTTTCCACCAAGTTGACTCCGATGCAATGGCGTTTGAACTTTGTGCTAAGAGTGCATTCCGTGAAGCGGGTAAAAAAGCCAAGCCTCAAATACTTGAGCCGATCATGAAAGTTGAGGTAATCACCCCTGAACAATACATGGGTGATGTAACAGGTGACCTTAACCGTCGTCGTGCTATGCTGGAAGGTATGGACAGCCGTAACGGTGCACAGGTGATCAAGGCTAAAGTTCCGCTGAGCGAAATGTTTGGTTATGTAACCCAACTGCGTTCACTGTCTTCAGGCCGCGCATCTTCGGTAATGGAGTTCAGCCACTACTCTCCAGCTCCTAAAAATATACAGGATGAGGTAGTAGCAAAAGCAAAAGGTAAAGTAAGCGCCGAGTAATAACGGCAGTTACCATAATAGTAAAAGCCCCTGCAATGCAGGGGCTTTTTATTTTTCAGTCGTTCTTCGTTCTCTATTAATTAAGATACTCTCTTAATTGTGCAGCCTATTGATTTAGTGGTGCCAGGATCAGGTACCATACCTGTGGTCATCTTGTCTATTGCGTCTTTCAAAAATAGTTGAGTAGACTCTGAAGGATTGGCCGGATTATCTTCCATTGCTCCTTTATACATCAGTGTGCCATTACCATCAAACAGGTAAACTTCAGGTGTGCGTGTTGCACCAAATGCGTCAGCAAGCTGAGAGTTCTCATCTACTACATATGGCACATCATAGCCCTGATCTTTAGCATACTTAGTCATAGCCTTATACGAATCATCTCCATCGCGCTTTGCCTCATTAGAGTTTACGATCACAATACCTAGTCCTGCTTTTTGAGCATATGTGACCATCTCTTTGGTGCGCGCCTGGCTCTTGATAACGTATGGGCAGGTGTTGCAGGAGAACATCACCAACAGGCCGGATTGTGTTTTGGCATCATTGAACGATACTTCTTTTTTGTCTACTGACCTCATTTTGGCGGTTGCCATTGGGATCTTTGTGCCGATATCAATGCTTTTGATATTCTCTCCGGCAATGGCAGAACAGCTGATGAATGCAGCAAATGCCAGCGTAAATAGTTTATTCATGATATAATATTTTCAAACAGATAAAATAATGTAAGTACACTAATTTCAGCAATGTTCGCTAAACAGCCAATTTTTTTATTGGCCAATGTTATTCAGAGAGACATTTTCGAGACTTATATTCTCGTCTCCCTTCTGGTACATAACATAGGTGATGATGAACTGGAACATCTCATCAGTGGCACGCATACTACCATCGTTATCCTGCACCAGGCGTGGTGGGCTATTAGGATTATTAAGGTTCCTGCGCGTATTATCATATACCCCCTCGGCAATAATAGTGGTACCCTTCGGTATTTTCACCATCTTTTTAAACGTGTAGAAATACTGCCAATGAAAATCCCAGCGAGGGATGGATATGAGCTTTATCGTATCCCCGTTGGGCGGTATAGCATATGCCTTAAAACTCTTGCCCAGCAGGTGCATGTGAGGATTAATGGTCAGCAATGATATATCATCGGGAATAATCAGGCGGGTAGACACTTGTTTTATGGTATTGGGCTGAATAACCAGGTCAGGCTCTACAGGCGACACCCCCAGCGTACCCATCTGAAACTCCTGTACCGGCCTTTTGGGTGGCGATTTAGCATAGAATATATTTATGTACGAACTATCCCACAGTGCTTCGTCTGTTGTGAAGCCATAATGCAGGTCGTTGAGCAGGAAAGCACCTTTGCGGGGTATTGAATAACCACCAATACCGGGTGGATAAACCTGCCCATAGGTACCCGGCAGATAATTTACTACTGATTTCTGTAACACAGGGTAGGTACCATCGTCATTGGGCAGGCCCAGATTCTCAAAAGCCAATTTTATGGTGCTGTCCAATGCCATATTTGTGACACGTTCACCTTCGAACACGTTTGCTTTCTTATTGAATTCGTATTTAACCATATCTCCGTTAACATGGTGCACTACGTTATGCCTGCCTGGCACAAACTCAACCAGCCTTGCATAAGTGTCCCTGGGCAGCTCGAAAGGCACCTTTACGATCAGGAACTTGTCGGAGCTATTTGCCTCAAGATGCACCGGTTGTACCGGCAAATGAACATCGGGCTCGCCTAACAAGGAACCAGAAGGAAAATCCGGCATAGGCGGAAGTTTATCAGCAGGGCCTTCTTCCAAACCATCTTCCAACCACTTCTCGAGTACTTTTATTTCGTAACCGGTGAGGAGCTTCTGCCCTACAAACTCCCGGTATGAAGGGTCTGCCGGCCATGGAGGCATTAATCTTTCTTTTGCAGCAAATGCAATGCCCGAAGCGTATCGTTTAGCATCCTGGTAAGTTAGCAAGTCGAAATGGCCTATACCTTCAGGACGGTGGCAGATAGTACAGTTGTTGAATATAATAGGTGCCACATGCTCTGTAAATACTACTTTGCGTGGCAAGTCGGGCTCACTGCTACAGGATTGCAGCACCAACAATAATAACATTCCTGCAACAATACTAACTCCCGCTATCCTCATGACTTTCATCCTCCCTGTGTTTTTTTGCCATCATCACGCTCACGTTAAGGTCGTATCCTATCAGTATCACCAATGTATTGAGCCATATCCATACCATAAATGCCATAAGTGTACCGATAGAGCCGTACACCTTGTCGTAGTGAATAAAGTTATCTACCATAAAGAAAAAAATGGTAGACGTAATAATGCACAACGAAGTAGCAACAATAGCACCCGGTGAAAAGAACTTTACCCGCTCGCTCAATGAAGGCCCATACCTGTATATGATGGCAATAGAGGTAAACAATATGGTTGAAACTATCAAAACACTTAACAACCTCACTACCCAGACGTTATTAAATATCAGCAACAGTATCTCGTTGAGTGCCTGGCTTTGTATGATAAGCACAATTATGCTCATGATGGCCACTAAAAGCAACAATACAGTAAGCTTAATAGCCTGCCAACGCTGTACATACCATGGCGTATCTATATAGACTGACAGATGCAGTTTTTCAAAACTACGGATCAGGCTCATCATGCCATTAGAAGCAAAGAAAAGTGTCAGCAAGATACCGGAAGAAAGGACCTCTCCCCTTTCATTATTCATAAAGTCGATAATGACCTGGCTGATACTTTCATACAAACTTTCGTTCCGTGCTATAAGTTTCAGTGCATTTAAGATTGCAGCCTGCACACCATGCAGCGGCAAGTATGGCACCAAAGAAAATAACACCAGTAATGTAGGAGGCAGTGCCATTACAAAATTGTAGGTCACGGCCGCGCAACTTTCGAACAAACGGTTATTGCCAAGTTCTACAATAAAGAACCTTCCTATCTCATAAAGGGATAATTTTTCCTTGCCCGGAACCTTGACCCTTTTGGCCAAATTGAACAATAAACGTACCGGCAGAGAATCCAGTATTTTTTTCTCAAGCACCGTCATACCTCAAAGTAAGGTCAAAGATTGTTGAGAATGAAATTTGTCATACGGTTATATAAGTGATAACGTGTATTCCCCCCAGAAATGCCATGATGTTTATCAGGGTAATACTCGCTTTCAAACTCCTTATTGGCCTGTATCATAGCCTCTGTCAGCATAACTGCATTCTGAAAGTGTACGTTGTCATCGGCAGTACCATGTATGAGAAGAAATTTACCCTTGAGGCCGTCTACCATCTTTTCTGGGGCATTATTATCATAGCCTGACGGGTTAGCCTCTGGCGTCCGCATATACCTTTCTGTGTAGATATTATCATAATATCTCCAGTTGGACACCGGCGCAACAGCAATAGCCATCTTAAATGTTCTGTTGCCTTTGAACAGACAGGTACTACTCATAAAACCGCCATAGCTCCAGCCCCAGATGCCAATGCGATCTTTATCTACATAAGGGAGTTTCGCGACATCATTGGCCACAGCTATCTGGTCGTCGCTTTCCAGTTTACCCAGTTGCAGGTAAGTCTTTTTCTTAAATTCTTCGCCACGCATGCCTGTTCCGGTACCATCAGCACAAACAACAATGTACCCATTTTGCGCAAGCATCTGGTGCCAGAAATAATTGCCCAATGGGAAGCGGTCCAATACCTGTTGTGAACCCGGTCCGCTATACTGGTGCATAAACACAGGGTATTTCTTATTCTTATCAAAATCTGGAGGAGTAATTACCCATGCATTCAAATCATCTCCTTTGGCACCCTTAAAGGTGGTAAACTGCACTTTACCCAGGGCATACTCCTGCAACTTAATCGCGAACTTGATATTATCTTCCAATGTACGAATGATCTTACCACTGTTATTACGCAGATAATATACCGGAGGTTCTGTCAGCGTAGAATACTTATCCAGGAAATAGTTAAACCCTTCAACAGGTGTTATCTCATGTGTACCATTTTCAGCCGTCAGTAATTTTTTGCCCCTACCTGAAAAGTTTACTGAGTACATCTTTCTTTCCAGTGGTGAATTCTCAGCTGCTGTATAATATACTTCCTTACGCTTTACATCTATGCCGACTATGTTGTCAATATCGTAAGCACCCGGTGTAAGCTCTTTCAACTCCCTTGTCTTCCAATCCCAATTGTACAAGTGAGTGTATTTATCGCGCTCGCTGGTGAAGATCATCGAGTGTCCATCAGGCAGGAATTCAATGTTGTCGTTGATGTCAATGTAGTACTTATTAGTTTCTGTATAGATAACATTGGTGAGACCTGTGCCGGTATTTGCCAGTAATAAATCCAGCTTATTCTGTAACCTGTTTAACCTATATACGCACAAAGCATTCGGATCTTTTGTCCATTTGATACGTGGAATGTACTGGTCCGTTACATTTCCTGTATTGACAGTTACAGACGCACCTGTTGCCATATCATAGATCCGTATCTCGACAACAGAATTGTCTTCTCCTGCCTTAGGATATTTGTATGTATAATTTTCGGGGTACAGTCCATTGTAAATGGGTAATGTATATTCCGGCACTTTGGTTTCATCAAAGCGGTAGTAGGCTATATGCTTACCATCGGGCGACCATTGAAAAGCCTGCGTGAAGCCGAACTCCTCCTCATACACCCAATCGCAATTTCCATTAATGATATGATTCCATTTACCGTCAGTTGTTATGGCTGTTCTTTTACCGGTTGCGAGTTCTTTTACATACAGATTGTTGTCCTGCACATAAGCAACCATAGATGCGTCAGGCGAAAAACTTGCGTGTAGTACTTTTTCATCATCCAAAGCAACAATATCTTTGCGGGCAATATCGAATACATACGTTTTATAGTAAGTAGAATGACGATATATATGTTTAGGCTCGGTAAACAATAACAACCTGTTCTCTTTTTCGCTGAAACGATAACCAGCGACCTGTATCTCCTTGCCATCTACTTTAGATTCTTTGCTGTTAAAAACGGTGCTTACCCAGTTCCCGTTTGACAGCTCGAAAATACTTATCGACTGATGCTTATCACTGTTTTCAAGTTTAGAGAAATGCTGCCCGTCTTTCATGCCATTAAAACCAGGAACAGACTTCATACTGAAGGTATTATTCTTCCATAGGTCGTCAAGCGTTATCAGCTTTTCTCCCTTTTGGGCAAATGTATATTGGCAGACGAACAGTGCTGCAAGCAATAGTAAGTGTCGCATAGAATATCGTTGAATTCTATCAAAAATAACATCTTATATTCAGAGGTGGAAATGTATCAATGACTTACCGGGGGTATTTGCAGTGTGATTTTCTATAAACAAATAGCGCCTGTGCTAACACACAGGCGCCGTAAGCATATTCAAAATATATTACTAATAGTCAATAGTGGCTTGTATCCCCCTGTCTATAAGGGCTTCTGCCTTTGGCCGCAACAACTCAAAGCTACCTTTTTTTACCCCGTATTTTCCTTTATGATGTATAAACAAAGCACATTGTTCGGCTTGTTCCGGGCTATGCTCGCATATATCCATCAGTGATTCAATAACATGATCAAAAGTGTTTACTTCATCATTCCAAACAATCAGGTTATGTAACGACTCTACCAATACATCCTGATCTTCATACTCCTGAGTCTGCCACTGATTACTGCTTTGTGGCTGATAAAAGGTGTTCATTTTCAATGTTTTTTTTATTATTAACGGGGCAAAGATACAAAACACCATCTAAATACATTTAATTCATCTCTATATTTTTAGCCTATTAACCAATTACAACTACCTTTGTATCCACATAATATACACACAGAAAAACGCATATATGTTTATCAAAAAAGAGATGGAAGAGCTGAACAGACTGAGCAATGAAGAGATGCAAAAAGCTGAAAAGCAGCCTTTTATCATCATCCTGGATGACATCAGGAGCATGCATAATGTAGGATCTGCTTTTCGTACCTGTGATGCGTTTATGGTGAACAGCCTATATCTATGCGGCTATACGCCTCACCCACCGCACAGGGACATACACAAAACAGCATTAGGTGCTACAGAAACCGTAAACTGGCAATATTTCAGCAGTACTTTGGATGCAGCAGCTGCTGCAAAGGATCAAGGTTATAGCATAGTAGCCGTAGAGCAGGCACATGGCAGCACTTTGCTCAATGACACAGATTTTAAACATAGAACCAAAATTGCACTTGTATTCGGTAACGAGGTGAGTGGCGTAAATGAAGACGTAATGCGTTTGGCTGATGCCTGCATTGAGATACCTCAATGGGGTAGTAAGCACTCTTTGAATATATCCGTAAGTCTTGGGGTGGTATTGTGGGAACTGGTGAGAAACAAAAAGTAGTGTAGTTCCAGTGCCGGCTAAGAAGCTTGCAAAGCTTTACGGTGTTTTTTCAGTAACATAACTTTCACACCGATATATACAGGGATCAGGATGACAAACAGGATTATCAATCCTGGCACGCCTGCCTCCGTTGATATCAGGATATAGTTAATACCCAGTTGCAAAATGGCATATAAAACTGCCACGAACAGATGCGGTATTTTCATTTCGTTTGACAGCAGCTGGAAGAGATGTTTACGGTGTGCCTCAAAAACCTTCTCGCCTGAGGCTAACCTCTGTATAAATGTAGAACCTGTATCTACAAGGTACAAAGCAAGGAAACCAATATATATATAATCGTCGGCAGTAATAATGCGTTGCACCAGCATAAAACATATAATGACTGCTATAGAAACACTGCCTACATCACCTGCAAAACACCTTGCTTTTTTGCGCGCATTGAAGAACAGGAATATAACCAAAGACATGAGTACATAGGTTTGCAACTTTGTATTGATATCTACCTGTTCCGTAAGCATCAACGGTAGTAATATGGCAAGGCTGTAAAATCCTGTAATGCCATTTATGCCATCCATGAAGTTGTAGGCATTTACCGCACCTACAACATAAATGAATGCGAGTATACCGAGTATAATAGGAACGGTAGTAATGCCTGCCTGGTAAAGAATAAGCAATGCAGCCAAAATATGGATACCAAAACGGAGTCCACGCGGCATATCCCGGATATCATCCATGAAGCTGATACCACTCGCAAGCATCACCGCCAATATAAAATACGGATATGCGAAGGAATTGAAAAAGGCAAAAGCCAAAATGGCCAGCGGGAAAATGATACCACCGCCGCGAATGGTTGGTTTTACGTGTGAACTACGGTCATTAGGTTTATCGATGATCCTATACTTAACAGCCAACCTGAAATATATTAACAGGACAGCTGCTAAAACAGGAAGCAGGGCGAGATGTATGAGTTGAGCTGATGACAAAACCTATTTTTATTTTTCGAATGAAGAAATAGTTCTTGCTATACCTTCTTTCACACCAACCGGCATAGTTTTTATCTTCAAAGCTGCTTTTATTTTCCTGTTACAGACAACATAACTTTCAGTCAGCTTTTCGAGACGTTCAGCGTTGACAGGTAGTTTAAATAAACCTCCGGTACACGCCATCGTCCTGACCAACCCACGAGGAATATTCCATATACGTGCTTTACGTTGCGAAGTATCGGCAATAATATTGAAAAGCTCCTTTGTTGACAAAGGGTGGTCATCAGCCAGGTTATATGCACCACTCGGAATATCTTCCGTAAGCAATTGCTCACAGACGAAACAGAAATTATCGACACTCAGAAATGAGCGTGTATTCTCAAAAGCTCCTAAAGGATAAGGCAAGCCTTTCAAAACGAATTTATAGAACAGGTTAAGGTTACCTTTATTTCCAGGACCATGTACCATGCATGGCCTGAGTATGTAAAATTTCTTATCTGTAACCCCTAATGACAACTGTTGAATATACTCTTCCGCCTTTAACTTGGACTTACCATAAGCCGTTACCGGCGAAGGCTCAGCCTCTTCTGTCAGTACACCCTGAACCACATCTGCAATAGCTTTGACACTGCTGACATATATGAAGCGTTTGGCTTTGCTTTTCAGAAACCAGTCGTACAGCATCTTTGTCAATTCAAAATTGACCAAGAAATATGCCGCATCGTCATTGGTATTTTTAGTGTCGTGTGCCAAACCAGCCAGGTGAATAACAGCATCTATATCGTCCAGCGATGTAGTATGCAGGTCTTCCCACAGCACTTCTCGTCCTGCGCCTGTCTTTTTACGAACCAGCATGCAGAAGGTGATACCCGGCATGTGCTTATCGAGGTATTGCCTGAGGTTTGTACCTATAAACCCTGAGGCTCCGGAAATGAGTATTTTCATAGGTGTCGTGATCATTGGTTGTTCAATAGAAACTCGAACGGTTTAAAAATATACTTGGTATATATCATGAAGTAATTCGTACTTAAATGATTTTCTTCACAAGCTCTTTTTATCTCCTTGTTCAGCGTGATGATGCTATTGAGGTTTTTGGTACTTACTCCTCCCATCCTCATCCTTGTTGTCATGACAGGCAGGTATCTGAAATTTATCTTATTGACATAAAGATAACGAATCAGCAGTTCGTAATCTGCCGCAATCTTATAATCAGTTTTGTAATAACCCAGCTTATCAAACAAATGACGTTTGCAAAAGAACGAAGGGTGCGGAGGCATGAATCCCCAGGCAAACTTCGCAGGTTTCCACTTCTGAGCATGATAATGCCTGAGTATGCGGGTATTAGTATCATTGACAAATACTATATCCGCTATCGTCGCATCCAACTCCGGTTCTTTTTTAAAAGCTGCTGCTATTTTGCTGAGGGTGTCATTACTGTAAAAAAAATCATCGGCATTCAAAATACCTACTACGTCACCCGTTGCCATACGTATGCCTTTGTTCATAGCATCGTATATGCCATTATCTTTTTCAGAAACAAAACGTGCTATACCTGACTCATAACTCTTCACCACATCAACAGTTCCATCTTTTGAACCACCATCTACGATGATATACTCCACATCATCATAATCCTGCGCCAACACGCTATCAATGCAACCACGAATGGTGTTTGCACAATTATAAACTACCGTTACGATACTTATCTTCATTAATAACCTGTATTACTTACGGCAGTACATTTATTTTTCAAGAATGATATTTTCCATTACGAGCATATCCATATCTGTACGCAGGAAGCAGTTCACCGCTTCTTCGGGCGTATTAACGATAGGTTCATTCTCATTGAACGATGTATTCAACAAGATAGGCGTGCCTGTTTTTTTCCTGAAGGCGTCTATTAATGCATAGTACCTCGGGCTGACATCTTTCATAACCGTCTGCAAACGGCCGGTGCCGTCAACGTGGGTAACAGCAGGTATCTCATCGTATTTCTCCGGCTTGATCGGCAGCACCTTCTCCATGAAAGGCACGTCCTCTACCCTTGTGAAATATTCCCCTACATACTCGCTGAGAATAGATGGTGCAAAAGGACGGAAACTTTCGCGCCTTTTTATCTTGCTGTTAAGCAACTCTTTTGCCTTGTCATTGCGGGGATCAGCAATAATGCTTCTTCCGCCCAAAGCCCTGGGGCCAAACTCAGCCCTGCCGGAAAACCAGCCTACTACTCCCGGTTCTATCAGTTTATCCGTTATCTTATCATACAGTTCATCGTCATTGAGACGAGTGTATGCAATACCCCTTTCTTTCAGATAGGCTTCTATCTGCTCGTTAGTAAACCTGCTACCCGTATATGCACTATATATAGCGTCAGCACGAGGATTATCAAGGATATGGTTGTATAGATATAATCCCGCGCCCATAGAAATACCTGCATCGTGACCCGCTGACGGGATGTATAGTTTTTCAAACTGAGTGCTTGAAAGTATCTTACCGTTAGCAACTGAGTTTTGCGCTACCCCACCAGCAATACATACGTTCTTTAATCCTGTTCTTTTTTGTAGATGGTTAAGTATATGCATAATTAGCTGTTCGCATACACGCTGTACAGAAGCAGCTATATCTTTATGCTTTTGTGTCAGTTCATCTCCTTTTTGTCTTGCCGGACCAAAAACACCTTCTATCTTATCAGTGTACAATTGAGATACTGTAGGGATGTTATTCTCGTAATCCAGTTTTATCTTGGTAGGTGAGGTGAAATACTTCTGATCCCAACTGAACAAACCATTATCTGTAAAATGGAGCATCTGCTTTATCTCGTCCACGAACTTGGCCTCGCCATATGGTGCAAGCCCCATTACTTTGTATTCATCGCCATAGTGTGGGAAGCCAAGATATTGTGTAAATGCAGTATAAAACAAACCTGCTGACACAGGGAAATCTACCGAATCCAGCACCTCTATCTTATTACCCCTGCCAACAGCGATCATAGTAGTTGTAAAGTCACCCGAACCATCAATAGACAGGATTGCGGCCTCATCAAAAGGACTGGCAAAAAATGCAGATGCCAGGTGACTGCGGTGGTGCTCTACCTGGTGAATCTTAGGCTTTATCATCTCCGCAGTTACCCCGAATGCTTTTGCAAACTCTTCTTCGAGCGAAGAAACATTCTTCGCATTCTTGATACGATCCATAACCATACCAACATTTGCCAGTGGATTCTTTGCCAGGAAAGCCATCTTGCTTTTGAACTTTGCTTTCGGGTCTCTGCCTATGGCAATGTGGTCTAATTGCTGCAGGGTAATACCTGCTTCCTCCAGGCAGAACTTAATAGCCAGGGCCGGAAAGCCAGCCCAGTGTTTCACACGGGTAAATCGTTCTTCTTCAGTAGCAGCTACCAGTTTACCGTCAACAAAAATTGCCGCACTTGAGTCTGCATGGTATGCATTAATTCCTAAAATCGTCATCTTATTTTTATTTATCCCTCCCTATACGGAGAACATTTTTTTGTATTGACTATTTATTTTTTCCAGATCGTATTGTTCTGTTATGTATTTCCGGGCATTAAGTGTCGCCTGTTCGTATTCTTTGTCCTGAATTCCAGCTATTTTATCTATCAATGCAGTAAAGGGTGCCAGGTCTTCAGGGTTTACATTATAGCCTGCTCCGGCCTGCTCTAATCCATTCCATGGTGTGGTGTGGCTGGTAATCACAGGCTTGCCTGCAGATAATGCCTCGTATATGGCATGGCCGAAATTCTCGCTTTTACTAGGCAGTACAAAATAGTGTGCTTCCTTCAGTGCTTCATGAATTTTCAAAGGCTCGATCTCACCCTTATATTGTACCAGAATATTATGAGGCATCTGTTTCATTATGGCAAGACACTCATCCCAATATGCACTATCCTTAATTGGGCCAAATATCATATAGCTGATAGCAGACCTACAGTTCTTCAACGCCTTAAGCACCAACAAAATATTCTTCATCGGGCTTACCAGGGATATAGACACAAGTGAAAGTGAGCCATATTCTTTTTTAAGGGGTTTCTGATAGTCTTGCACATTGGGCAGGTTGGGCACCATCCATATTTTCTTATCACCGCCAAATAGATCCTTTATATAACCAGTTTCTTCATCAGTTGTGGCGTGGTACTCACAGTTTTTATGCAACCCGAACATTTTAAATGCTGTCAGGAATATTTTCTTTTTAGCACTCTTCTGTGATAAAGCCCCGGGATGCAACATTCCTCTCACCGATAATATCTTGCGTGCGTTGCCTTTATACATTAGTGGGTATATGGTGTAAAGCATTGAGTAAAGACCGTTAATAAATATTACATCAGGCTTTATACCTTCTATGATGTTCAATATTTCTGTCTTGCTGCCTGAAACACTGTTGTAATAGACCTTAACGTTTGTTTGGAAGTCTGTCCAGCAATCAAGCTGTACATCTGACTTTGTTCCGTCCATATCTGCATCAGAGCATAGTATGTACGTTTCTACGTCCTGTATTGAGGATAGGAAGTTTGCAGTATTCTTAATAGACTGTACCGGGCCCCCAGCCTTATATGCAGGCAGAAAATACTGGTAAGTTATTAATACCCTCACTTTTTACTGAGCAGAAACTTTTGTAATGGTGTAAAGAATGTATAATAGCCAATAACCATAAATGCGAGGTTGTTTCTCAACTTACCCAAAAAGAAAAGGCTATCAGACTCAAAAGCACCCAGACTTAAGAAAAAACCTATTGCAATTGCGTACACCAAAAGAATATTGTACTTATCTGCATTTATGATACGTTTATACACATTACCGATCAACATGTAAAGGAATATGATCGGGATAAACATAAAGTACAGCCCAAAATCGATATAAAAATCACAAAAATATCCCATGGATATAGAGGTTCCCTGTGAAGAACTGGAAAAGCGCTTGCCCGTATAATAGGAAGTTCTCAGCGATGCATCTTTAACACCTTTATCAGGATTTATAAACCTGGGTACCAAAAGAAATTCAAAAACAGAAAGAAGTTCCTCGCCACCCTTATAGTTAATTTCAGAGGGTACTCGTTTGTACACTTCTGAATATCGTTCCATATACTGAACCCTTGATAATAGAATGGCTGCACCATCCCATACTGAGCTAACATCGAAGTTCACTACCTGGTTAAACATATATACCAATGCCTCGGTGTTACTAACTGTTTGCACCTGAGCACCTGACCCCTGGTTTAGGTACGCCCTGTACCCGCCTTTTACATATGACCAAAACGAGAAAAAAAACAAGAGGGCTACCACAATGGGCACCATACGCATTATGGCTCTGCGGCTCAAATTCGGGTTAACTGTAAAATACACGATGATGATCAGGATCAACAAAGTCTTAAAATCAGAGAAAAAAGAGGCAAAGCTCAAAACAAAATCAAACAACAATATACCAACAATTAGAGGCTTATTGGTATCGGTCTTCAACAACAAAATAAACACCAATAATGCCAGAAAAACATATTTCAATATACCAAATGAAACAACCAACTGGTAAAGAGAAGCATTACCTCGTGTTAATACCGGCACGAGAGGCAGGACAATTGCCATTACGATGTAGCCAATGATTACATTCTTTGTATTCAGTTGTTGGACCGCTTCCCTCATTACATCCCGGTTCACTACCCGTCTCGCCTGGGGTCGGACATAGTTCCTGAGGACAAATATTATTGCGAGCAACTGCAAGAATGTGACTGTAAAAAGAAATGTAAGATCATAACTATCGAAAAGTACGTCCATTTTTTCCCCCAAAAAGTCAGCATACAAAATACATGCAAAGACCTGTAACCATTGCAAACCAATAAAATATAAGAAAACAGGAGGGGTATATGGCTTCCAAAGGCTTTTCAGCAGCACTACAAATACAACACCTGCTATCAGCGTTAGCAGTGTATACTGCGATGCAAGTCCATACAAGAAGAACAATACCAGTATTGCACCGTCCAGTTGCCCTATAGGGTTCTTGCGTACACTAATTTGTTGATTATTTCCTACCATTTATTTCCGTTAGATCAATCTAAAGCTTCGAACCAGTTGATACATTATTTAATGTGCAATACCTTCACCTTGACAAAATACCACGTAAGGATAAATGGGTTGTCGAATTTGCTTATTTCCTTCCAAAACTGATATGCGAGTTTTACTCCGCTTTTCTTTAATGCATTCATCATCAAAGTATAATAAAATACCAACTTTGATTCCCTCATATCCCTCAAACCCTCACTTCTAAGTTGCGGAGGAATGTATGCAAATAGCTTTTTATAAACGATAATATCTTCGACGACGTGTTTTATATAATACACCTCTTGCCTGCTTAACTGGCCTGAGTGACTTCTCAGATAGACAATAGGCTCATTCATAAAACCAATATTATAAAACTCACCTATTCTCACCCACATATCAAAGTCGCCACATATCTTCATTCCCTCATCAAAGTAGCCAACATTATTGTATGCTTCTTTTGCAATTGTAACATTAGCTATATTACCGGCAATAGACCCCCACCTGAAGGCTATTCGGGCATGTGTTTCCTGATCTACAATTGTAGGTGTAATGTCTTCCTTGGCTTCTTTTACTACAGTACTATTTTCATCTATGATCTTTACAGCCGTATAACTCATACCCAAGCCGGGATGTTCTTTATGAAAAGCAACGATCTTACCCAAAGCCTCGGGAACCATATAATCATCCTGGGACCAAAGCTTTACAAGCGGCGCTTCGGCTTTCTTACTCATGAAATTGAGATTATAAAAAAGCCCCTTGTTCACATCATTACGGGATAATTTCAGCCTTGGGTCTGAAATACTTTCCAGGTATTCCCATGAACCATCTGCGGAACAATCGTCCAGTACCAGCAACTCAAAATCATTATATGTTTGAGCTAAAACACTTTCAACAGATTCTTTCAAATAAGGCAACCCGTTATACACAGGTAATATGACACTGATCCCAGGCATTATTACTAATAATTTACAATTCCGATCATTTCTTTCCTTGTTCCAGTTGTTTCAACAAAGAAGAGATATTCGCCACGATCGTAGCGAATGAATATGTTTGCAACAGGCTTTCTTTTATATTCTTCACAAACCTGCCCTGCGCTTTTAGTTTGATTTGTTCATTTATATATCCGGCTGCGGCATGTACGTCTCCGCGCTCTATAACTATTCCTGTATCTTCATCTTTTACCAGGTCTGTGGCACAACCCACTTTATTATTCGTCACTATCTTACATCCACAGACCAGGGCCTCATTGATACCCAACCCCCACGTTTCACTTACTGATGACATGACAAACACATCTGCCAGGCGATACACAACAGGCATTTTCTGTTGATTCTGAAAATCGAGGAAAATAACCCTGTCATCAATGGCGCTTTGTTTCATATCTGCCTCAAGGGGACCATTACCGATAAGTATAAACCTCACCCCGGGTGTCTTACATACTTTGGCTACTTCTAACAAAAAAGAAGGATTCTTCACTGTATCAAACTTCCCGGCATATACTACGGTAAGTTCATCGTCTGCAATTCCCAGGTCTTGCCTCCATTGTTTCGCTTTAAGTTCATTAGCTGCAGCATTACCTGAGAAGCGTTCATTATCTATGGCATGAGGAACAAATATCAATTCTCGTTCCTTCATACCATGCGCCCTAAAATAGGTCTTATTATTAGCTCCTACATAAAGGGCATAATCAACAAAAGAATAAATGTACTTCAGCCAGAGCCTGCGCAGTATCTTTTTTATCCCACCTGCCTCAATTAACAAAGTAGAATCGCCCCTGAACAGTACCGGTATTTTACCATGAAAATATTTCATGCACTTAAGGTGGCTATTGAATGGCCAACCAAATACCAGAACAGCGTCCGCCCCCCAATCTTCTATTTCCTGATTCAAAGATGGATTGATGATACCTTTATAATGATGAGAGCCCGGCTCAGCAGAAACATTCTTCACAAATGTGTACTCATACCCGTCCAGCAAAGGAAGATCCCATTCTATGACCTTGCCAAATCCTGGATCGTACTTGGCGGAAGTTGCAGACTGCTCCCACGTATAAAAAACCTTTACACTGATACCATCCTGCTGTGCAAGCAACCGGAACCAGGGAGCATTATACTGTATGGGGTGCGTAGTAACTATAGCGAGTTTCATTATTGCTCAGACTTACCTACACTTCATTATATAACCTCGCAACATGCGGCAATATCCATTGCATCAATACCAATTGCACTATCCAGTGCATAGAGTACCAGGGCTTTATTCAGCAACATCTTCTTCAGCCTTGAATATTGTTGGTATATGCCGCGAGCCAACGCAGTCTTATAAAAGTCGTAGTTATCCTTAAAAGGCCTGTATAATCCATACAATGCAGACATTTTCCATTTTATAGAATCTATTGTATCTGTATCGTCAAATATCCACCTCCTTAACGCATACCTTGTTTCCTTGTTGGCTACCACGGCGATCCCGAAATCATATCCAGCTGCTTTTACCAATACATTATAATCAGAAGGTACTGAGCTAAAAGGGTATGCAATAGAGATAACAGGCCTGTTCAACACCTTTTCCAAAATAGCTTTACTCTTACTTAGTTCTTCTTTAACCCGGTTACCAGAGTGCTCCTCCAGCATTATATGGTAGTGTGCATGAGAGCCTACCTCCATACCCACAGCAACAATATCTTGCAGGTCTTTTTCATTCATGATGTCCAACTCGGGCAATCCATGTTTTGCATCCCAATGATTAATACCATCTATTCGTGCTGTAGGCATATAAAAAACAGCCTTCATATTACGTCTTACCAGCTCAGGTATTGCATAATCTAATAATTGTTTTGCACAATCATCAAATGTTAGTATCACACTTTTCTTCGGTACATTTCCCAACTTCACATCCTCAAACCCGATAGTAGTGTAGCCATTATCCTCCAGGTAATCGAGCAGCATATTATAGGACGCATGAGTTACCACCCATGGCTTCAATGAATCCAGTCCCGGATCATCGCTGACATAATGCAGCGCAACTATTGGTGGCATATTATTTTTCTTCATGACAAATATTTTTCAACAGGGGAACCCTGTATAAATCACAATTGACTAAAATTCATTAAGCTGGACCTGTCAAAAGATAATTGTGACAACTTTTTACCTAATTCTTTCCCATCCATATCTGTAAGCATTCCGTCGGTAAAAACTGCGTGTACCATTATCTCTGCAATAGCATTCCCCGGCAAGCCGCTATTCATATAATCATCTATATCCCCCATAAGTTGTGTACAACGGAAACCCTTTGCAACCAACATTTTGTTGAAGATGAGCTTATACATGTTTTTAAACTTACTGATACCTGCACCTGTATTCCTGCTTAGCCTTATCTTTTTTATATTGTGTTCTTTTGCGAGTGTTGCAACAATACTCATAACAGCCCACTCTGTATGTACATGATGATGCGAGTCGATATGAGAGGGAGGGAACCCAAGTGTTTTAAACTGTTCTAACTGAGCATTCAATTCATTATGCACAGCTTTGCATTCCTCGTCATTCAGCCTGAACATTTTAGTTTGCCTTGCTTTGCCATGAAAAGCCCGTCCATCGCAAAACCTGCTTTGAGTCTTAATACCGCTTGTAAGAGGCGTCCCTTCTGTCAGGTTCAGATGAATACCAACTGCAGCAGATGAAACAGACCCGTTATTGATCCGGGTACGGGCATCTGCAAAGCCCTCATTGAAATTGGTGAGCATTGAGGTAGAGCTGATATACCCTTTATCAAAAGCCATTTCTATAGCTTCATTGGTTTCGGGATTATACCCGAAATCATCACTATTGATTATAACTCCAGCCACAGATCGGTCAACGCTAATTTATCGATGGTTATCTTCTCTTTCCTGTCCAGCGTCTTTATTACAAAGTTCCCCGCTTTCTGGATATTCATCACCCCAAGGGCACTAACCTCATTTATATATAAAGCATGAGTGGGGTTAGCACCATTAACAGGTACAAATATGCTCAGCATACCATTACCTTTTTCTTTTTTCGCTACATATTCAAGAATAGCAGGAAAATACTCGGGCTTTTTACTGAAGATGTCTACCACGTGTATATGGCCGAATTCTTTTTCTGCTTTGTAGATGCAATGCCCTATCAATTCTCCATTTATCGAAAGCCCAAGCTGTGTATAGCTCTTATCTTTCTCACCCAACCATTTAAATAGAGATTCTTCAGGCGAAAGATAATATTCATCTTTACCACCATTGGCCACCATCTTCTTTATTTCATCGTAGTCGATCGGCACTTCCGTTACATTACCTATTACCTTCGGCTTCTTAGCACCTTTCAGCATAGACAAGAAGGAAAGTAGCTTCCTGACATCTTTTAGCTTCCCTTCCTTACGTATCTTCCATACTTTAAACGGATTGAGCAATTCGCTCCATTTAAACATCAAGCCTACCTTTTCCCCGACAGAGTATAGTACCGGGTAGAATATATAATTGCGAAAACCTGTGAACTTATCAAATCCTACACGCTCAAAGGCTTTCAGTGCAGCAGTTGCCCCCCATGACATATGAGAGTGTGAGGCAATGGCCAGTTCATCACAACCCTCTACCAGTTTATTGAACATACCTTGTCCACGATAGTTGGGGTTCACCAGGGTACGCTCGCTTCTATGCGTCTGCACCATCTCGCCATTAAGCATGAGCTTATAATCTACATAACCCTCACATCCCACCATTTCGTTTTTCTCCGTATCCGTACATTGAATAACGAAACTAACCGGCTTATAAGGAGAGAAGAACTCATTACGCCACGTTTCCACTCCCACATCGTTCAAGCTGTTTACAGCTTCAACTTCTTCTTCTTTCAACTTTTTATATACGAGTGCACTCATGCTGAGATCAATTTTTCAATGCTTTTTCAACCAGGCTTAACAGTTTCACCTCCTGTGCGGCCCATGAAAAATGCTTGTGGTATACTTCTTTTATCTTTTCTCTCTCAACAGGCTCTGCAATAAGAGCATCCAACTCTGCAGCCCACCCTGTTGTATCATTCGTTCTCACTGTTCTCACTGATGAGGGGAAACATCCGGCAACTTCAACCTGCCCGTCTGTATTGGTAGCCAACACTTTTATTCCGGCCTGTAAATATTGTAATATCTTATTGGTAATGGTTTTATTCCTGCTTTCGGGATAAATTTCTTCTAATGCCAACCCTATATCAAATTGCTGAAGCATGTTATCCAACTCAGTATGCGAAACAGGAGGCACCAGTTCTAACTTATGTTCTTTCGGAAAAACATCATTAAGGGTTGCTTCGTATTCCGGAGGACAGTCTCCGATCAGTGTAAGTTTTACTTTAGTATTCACCTCTTTCAAAACGGCCGCTATCTTTTCAAGTCCTCTGCCCGGGCCTACACGTTGAGAAAACCAAACCATATTCACCATTGAGTCATCTCTAAGATTTGCCACCTCCTGCACAGGGCTATCTGCAAATCCATTGTATAATGCTTCAGGTTTGTCAGCTACATTATATGTTTGTTTCAAGGCATCAGCCATAGCAACTGAAGGGCAAGTAACATACACTCCATGCTGAAGAGCATGTAGCTCAAGGCTGCTTAGCAATTTTACGGCTCTTACAGGACTCAGGTAATCGCGAGAGTACCAATCCTCAAAATCAAAAGCTACTTTTTTGCCTTTCTGAATAAGATGTTTTCCTACAAACAAGCCGCATTCTACATGGGCAATATACAGATCTGCATTCCGACTCAGTGACTCTGTATATATTTTATCAGGGTCGGTACTTAACAGGTAGCGGGATTCAAAGCCCAATCTTTTTGCCAACAGCACCAATTTCAACCTACTTCTGTAATAAATATCTCTTAATGCGGGTATCTCGGCTTTTATGGCATTTACAACAGGGCTGTACCTAACAGAAGGATGTAACTTTTGCAATATTGCCATATCCTTCTTTTTGCGCATCGCATTATTCGCCCTAGTGATTATCTCTACTTCATACCCGTTTCTTGCAAGTGCATCCGCCTCTTTCCACACCCTTGGATTAGCACTCAAATGCTGATCCGTCACAATTACTATACTACCCGGTGATGACATTGCTCAGTACTGAAGAATTAATTACGATTTACGTTGGCTGTAATAAAATCTTCAATTCTCGTGATATTGTTTTGATAGGTATGCTGCATAGCGTATCCAATCCTCTTCGATTGCATATCTATACTATTATACGTATCAATATCTTTAATTACCTGTGTAAATAATGCAGGTAAGTTTTCGTTATTCCTTTCTAAAGGCATAGTTACAAGCTCCGGCATACTTTCGTAGGTGGTTATATTATTAGCCACAATTGTTTTTCCTGTTGCCATATACTCCAACACCTTATGGTAGTTAGTACCTCCGCTCTGGTCTTTGGCTATATCGTAACAAATCAGGAAACAATCCATAGCTTTAAGGTTCTTTGCCAGTATTGCCGGATCAACAGCTCCATGAAAGCGAACATTCGATTTATCAATCATAGCAGCTGATGCTGAACTGCCGGCATTTACATCACCTGCCAGGTTAGCGTCTTTTCTGTCAACTGCTCCCCAGAAATTGAATATTACATCGGGATGTTCTGTCACGATCTTATTCAATGTCACCCAATCAATGTCAGGCCTCAGGAAATTGCCTGACAATCCTACCTGCAAAGGTTTATTAATAGCCAAAGACACTTGTTCTGTAATAAACTCTTCGGCTACACCATGATTAACGAACATGGCAGGTATTTTTGTATGATACTTACTGATGATCTCGTTGGTGACAGACAGTAAAACATCTGCTGTATCCACTCCATGAGCACCTTCAGGTATTTGAGGTTCGTCCACCGGCATAAATATTTTGAAACTAACGGAGGAAAATGCACGCAATGAAACCGTATCTGACACGTCAAAAGACCAAACAACATCTACTCTCTGAGCTATCTGCTGTTCTATTTTTCTTGCATGGTATTTCAACAGAAAGTTGTGCAATGTTTTGAACTTATGCTTGATAACATAAGGATAGAAGAAACGGTGTTTTATCACACTCAATCCATCGTAGCTTGTTGGTTCTATTACAATCTCTCCACTCTTCAATTCGCCGTCTTTCACAGGACTGTTCAGGAAATATACTTTGTTGCCCAGCTTAGCTAATGCAACAGCGTAATGGTGTTTCGAGATGAACATCTTCCCCCAATCCTGCTGAGAGATAATTAGTATCGTCTTGCCTTTAAACTTCAAAAACCTTAGTTATAAAAACCGCGGATGCAATCTGCTATGTACTTAATGCTTTCCTTTGTCAGTTCGGGATACATGGGCAGAGATAATATTTCGCCTTGCAACTGAGTGGCAACTGGGAAATCAGCAGGTGTAGTACCCAGGTATTTATATGCCGGAAGGTTAGGCAATGCTGTTGGGTAGTGTAACGCTGTATCCACTCCGCATTGTTTCAAATGCTGTTGCAATTCGTCACGCTTTTCAGCACGTATCATATACAAGTGGAAGGTATGTTTTGTTTCCGGACGAACAACAGGCAGTTTTACATTTGAAATACCATCAAGGTATTTATTGTACAACGCCGCATTTGCGATGCGCTGTTCTGTCCATTTAAGTATATGCGGCAACTTAGCAGATAACACCGAAGCCTGTAGACCATCCAGCCTGCTATTTATGCCTTCTATCTGGTGCTGGTGTTTTTTCAGTGCACCGTGATTTGCATACATCCTGCATTTATCAGCCAGCTCGTCATCATTAGTAACGATACAACCAGCATCTCCATATGCGCCCAGGTTCTTGCCAGGATAAAAACTAAAGCTACCGGCAATACCCATTGTAGCGGCTCTCTCCCCTTTGTATTCTGAGAAATGAGATTGAGCACAATCTTCTATCAAATAGATATTCTTCTCTTTGCACAATTGCTGAATGCCTTCCATATCGCACATCTGCCCGTGCAGGTGCACTACGAGCACAGCTTTGGTAGCCGGAGTAACAGCTTTTGCTACTGCCCCGGCACTCATACTCATATAAGTATCATCAGGATCAGTAAAAGCAGGACGTGCTCCAGTCTGTGAAATGGTCTCAGAACTGGAGATCCAGCTATTAGCTGCTGTTATCACCTCATCACCTTCACCAATACCCAGCATCTTCATAATTATGTAGAGCGAGTCAGTACCATTGGCACAACTGACTACATGCTTAACACCATACAATTCAGCAAATTCCTTTTCAAATGATTTAACGTATTCCCCACCAATAAACGCAGTTTTAGCAATTACGTCCTGTATTGCTTTGTCTATATCGGGTTTAATACTTTGATACTGTGCATGTAAATCAACAAATGGTACGTGCATATGGTTATTATATATTTTTTATTTGATTTTTTTTGCCGGGTTACCTGCATATACTCCCGGCTCTGTTATATTCTTTGTAACAACTGCGCCAGCTCCTATCACTACATTATCGCAGATATTAACAGGCAATATTGTTGCGTTGGATCCAATGGACACATGGTTACCAATATTAGTATACTTCCAGAGGTTTTTATCACCACCTGCAGGGCCTCCGTTCTGAAACAGGTCGTTAATAAACATAACGCCATGACCGATGAAACAATCAGAGCCGATTGTAACCAGCTCGCATACAAATGTGTGTGACTGAACCTTGGTTCTGTCACCTACCGTTACATCCTTTTGTATCTCAACAAAAGGACCAACAAAACAGTTGCTCCCTATTTTACATCCGTAGATATTAACAGGCTCCACGATCTTTACATTCTCGCCAAAATCTACGTTCACAATTTTCGACTGGTATAATGTAGGTTCTGCCATGCTCTTCGTTACTTAACCGATGAATATATCTTATCTATTATCTCAACTGTTTTCAAACCTTCGAAAGCACTCGTAGATATTGAAGCGTTATTGCTTAAAACATCTATCAAGTTCATGTACACATGGTCATGATTGGACATAGAACCCTGGTAAGCACCATAGCTGTTAGCCTTATTACCTTCTGGCAGGTTCTCTATTTTATAATCCTCAATATTCTGGTACTCCATTTCGTTCAGGTACTGGCCGCCGATCTTCACTGTTCCTTTCTCACCAAATATGGTCAGTGAACCTTCCATGTTCTTTCCGTAACTGTTCACGGTATAATTAACGGTGCCAATGGCACCATTATAAAATTCAAGTATCACAGCACCCGTATCTTCAAACTCAATGATGCCCTTATGGTCATAATTGCCCATAAAAGCCTTTGCTGTTTTCACATCACCTATCAACCAATACAGCAGATCAATAAAGTGAGAGAACTGTGTATAAAGTGTTCCACCATCCAGGTCTTTAGTACCCTTCCATGAATTTTCGTAATACGGGGGGTTACGATTCCAGAAGCAACTTAACTGTACACTGTATATTTTACCAAGCTTACCTTCATCTATAGCTTTCTTAACGGCTGCCACAGGAGGATTGAACCGGTTCTGTTTTATCGCGAACAGGCGTTTATTGTACAACTCAGCAGTTTTTATCATCTCACCGCAATCATGCACATTGGTTGCCAATGGCTTTTCACAAAGCACATGAAAACCTGCTTTCAGAGATGCGATACTATGTTGAGCATGCAGACCGTTGGGTGTACATATAGAAACTACATCCACGTCCTTTTCATTCGCCAGCAATTCTCCAAGATCATAATATGCTTTAGCATTGTATTGTTGTGCCAATGCATCAGCCTTCTCTTTATCAACATCGCAAACCGCAACCAGGTGCGCATAATTATTGATGTGTTCAGCATGCCTGTTTGCTATCCTTCCACAGCCTATCAGTGCAAAACGGAGTCCACTCTTTTCCATTGTATCGTGATTGTATAATTTATTTTTAGATTATTGTCTTAGCCATTAATAGCTACCCCCGTAGGGAAACTTATCAATACACCCATTCCTTTTTTCTGAAAAACGAACATACTACCTGCAGCTACTGCAGACGCACCTGCAACAACAGCGTCTTTAAGGTCTTGTACAGAGCCCGCACCACCACAAGCGATTAATGGGACGGTTATTTTTGCAGATATCTTTTCTATCAGTTGCAGGTCGTAGCCTGACCATGTGCCATCCCTGTCAATGCTGTTTATCATGATCTCCCCCACTCCGTACTCCTGTAGTTTCTGTGCCCATTCTAACGGGTCATACCCCATACTCTTGGTACCCGACATGGCATATACTTTGCTTTTGCCAAAGAGGTTCTTTTTATAATCGAGACTACCTACTACTGATTGCGCACCATATACACTACCCACTTGTTCAATAAGGCCGGGGTTAGTGTACAGAACAGAGTTGAGTACTATCTTTTCAAAACCACTGTCAAATACTCTTTTAGCATCGTCCAGGGTCTTTATACCTCCACCATAAGCCATTGGCATAAACGCCTCGCCAGATATTTCCTCTATCCACTTATAATCGACCCCACGGCCATCTGCCGACGCATTATAATCCAACAGCACTAATTCATCTGCTTCCTTCTCATTAAATATCTTCACGGCATTGATAGGATCACCCACATACTTAGGGTTCTTGAAATTAATGGTCTTGTACAGACCACCATTTTTCAACAACAATACCGGGATAGTTCTTATTCTCCTCATGCAGCGAATATCAACTTATTTTACTGAAATTCTCTAATACTTTCATACCAAACTTATGACTCTTCTCCGGGTGGAACTGAGCCCCATATACATTCCCTTTGTTGAAGGCGCAAGCAAATTCGTATCCGTATACCGATGTTGCTATCACCTCGCTGGGCTCTTCGAAAGCAAAATGGTATGAGTGCACAAAATAATATCTTGGTTCATCTGGTATCCCCTCCAGCAAAGGACAGGAGCGGGTCACTTTTATGTCAGTCCAACCCATGTGGGGTACAGGCAGGTTATTCAGTTTAGCCGCGTCAAACTTTACCGTTTTAGCATCTACCCAACCCAGGCCATCTACATCACCTTCGTCACTATGTTTGGTCATTAATTGAGCCCCCAGGCAAATACCCAAAATAGGTTTCTTCTGCTCAATGACCAACTCGTTTAATAATCCTACAAGGCCGCTTTCCTCAAGATTGGACATACCTCTTTTAAAGTGTCCTACACCAGGCAGTAATAACCTTGACGCATTTCTTATCTCATTCTCATCGTTGGTAATAACACAATCTATCCCTAAACGCCTGAACATATTCTGAATAGACGTGAGATTACCTAAACCATAATTTATTATCGCTACCATTACTTGACGGGGAATAATAACCTGTATAAACTCTTGATGGGTTTCAACAATGGGTACCTTTTATCAATCGGCATTTCATAATCGTAAGCCCTGTGATCAACACGAGGCTTTTTCATGATATCTTTAAACTCTTCATCACTAAGGCCAAGCTTCTTCAGCACAAAAGCATAGTCTTCTTTCAGAAGCTGCTCATCATATATCGGCTTTTCAAGTTCTGCAAGTGCTTCTTCTTTTGTTATTTGTCCAGAAAATATCAAGTCACTCAAGTGTGCCTTGCGCTTATCTACCTTAAACTTAGTAGGTAATATATAACCCTGGTAAAAACGGGTCCATACACTCTCATAATGTTTACCTCCGTAATCTTTCCACCCCAGTTCTTCCTGTATGATCTTTTTGACCTTTGCCTTATTATATTCCATATAATTCAGCACAGATACAGACTGCACACCTTTCACCTTCTGGTAATACCGCTTCACTTTAGAGTCCATAAAAGGGAATGTCTTTAATGGAACTGTACCAAAATGTTTGCTTATCGCTTTGATATTAACATGGTCGGTCTTGGCGTATATCCAGCTTTTCGGCAATGTATTCTCTGTCTGTACATTCGTGCCGCTCAAAATGTACTTGTATCCTTTCTCACCGGCAAACTTGTAGAGTGTCGCAAATATGGCATGGTCAGTTATCGCCTCAATATCAATAACGGAAGCTTTCAGATAGGCTATCTGCAAATCCTTGAACTCTTCCCAGTTGATAACAAAGGTATGCAGGTCTAAGCCCAGGCGACTCACTATGTTCTCAATATTCTTAACCGCAAGTTCGCTGTTCCAGCCATTATCAAAGTGGATAGCCAGTGACCTGAGACCATGCTTTTTAGCTATATAAGCTACATATGTGCTATCCACACCACCACTAAGCCCCATTACACAATCGTATGGTTTGTCCTTCCCGTCTTCTTTTATCTTATCAAATATCTCAGTCAGCCTGCGCTCCCCTTCTTCGCCGGTAAATACCTGCTCAGCATATGCCTTTTGAAAATCATAATAATACTGGCATATGCCTTTCTCATCAAACACAATATCCGGGTCTGCTATGTTATCCATAACAGATATAGTGCACTGCTGATATGTATCTTTATTATCCATTAAGGAATATCTCTTTATCTATTTTTTGCGATCAGAACAACTACAGGCTATTGCTCTGTAAAACTATCCGGAATATCCGGATAGTAGTTCTCAAACTGGAGTTTGATCAATACTTCCAGCAAGATACCAAAACCTGCAAAAATAAGCCCGGACAGGATACACAGAGCGGTACCCGCGGTAATGCCTACACCACGTAACACAAATGGCAGCCCCCACGCTACACCACCTAAAAGTGTTACTAAACCAATGGTACCAAAAAACTTCAACGGCATAAAGTGTATGATGATATATAATATCTCATATACCGTCTGTATAGCTGTTTTATAATTTATGGTTGACGTACCAAGCTCCCTGTCCTTTATCGTTATAGGCACTTCAATGATCTTGAAATTAAACTGATGGAACAACAGGACGATCACATCAGAAAAAGGCATACCGTTAGGGGCAAATTTAACAAGGTATTTCACCACGTCTGTTTTATACATCTTCATGCCACTGTTCAGGTCATTTACCCTTATCTTGATAAACATCTTTGAAAAGCGCACAATGATAGATTTGGCAAAGTTCCTCAGCTGTGTAGACCCCATGTTATTCCTGTTACCTACACACATATCCGCACCTGTTTCCTGCATTTTGCCCAGCATCATGTTCACATCATCCAGGCTATGCTGACCATCGGAGTCTATTGTTACAACAAAGCGGGTATTACACTTCCTGACACCCGTCTTAATAGCAGCACCGTATCCCCTGTTTTTTGAGTGATGAAGCACCTGTATTTGCTCTGACTTGAATTTATTCAGCTCTGAAGCCGAGTTGTCAGAACTGCCATCATTCACCACAATGCAACGAAAATTATTTTCGGCACAATGTTGCTGAATGGCAGGCAACACCTGGGGGATATTCTCCTCCTCATTATAACAAGGTATTACTATGGTTAATATCGGCTCCATTAAATTTTATTTGCGTTGATCTGGCATGAAGGCTCTTTATCTTGCTGATGTATGCATGTAATACAACTCTGCAACACCTGTTGGTTCTAAATGCAAATTACTGTCAACTATTACTGCCTCAAGTTTTTCGGCATCTCCTACGTAATACACCTTGTCGTATTGCTTAAACCTCTTCATATTATTCCAGTACCATTTTGCAGAAGCATCAGCAAACCCGACATCATTTATCGGCAATACGTCATAACCTTCTAATTCTATCAGCGATGAATAAGCATTATTATTCAAAGTGCGGTTCCAACCATTTACCAATACAAGTGTATTCGCCGGATCATGCCCCTTCAATTCTTCTCTTATTGCAAGAAAATCTTTATGTGTGTGTTTATAGGCACCCGTTTTATTGCCGGAAGCAACAGTATATAATGAATACAAACAACTGACAATGACCAGTGGCATAATGATGGCATTGACAAACAGGCCTTCAAAACGAGACCAATTGCCATAGTTGTACAAAACAAATATTAAGGCAAGTATATAAGATGGCGCAAAGTATCTAAGTTCTATAACATACGTCCATACGTATAGCACATCACCGGTCATACTTCTATCCATGGGGTTCTTTAAACTAAGCAGGACCAGAAAACTAACATTCACCAAATATGTAACCAGAATAAAGAGATTGACATTTCTCAACCTCTTGCTTATGTACTCCCTGTAGCATACATGAATGATCAAAAAGCAGAAAGCAAATGTTATCAGCAGCTTTATGGATTTATAGATCAGCGCAAGAGTGCCACTCAAACGATTCGTGATAAAAAAATCGCTTAAAATACCATTATAAACAAATTCGTTGAACTCTTTTATGTTCTCCCAATATATTGACACGCCATCATCAACCCTATGACGTTCAGGCAATGTCGTAGCCGGGGTAACACCGCTCAACCGGTACTGGTAGTACGCATACAATGCTATTAGCCCACCAAAGAGAACAAATAACGTGACAGAACGGAATAAATATGCTTTGTCGCGCTTTAACAGGAACAATGCAAACAAGAATATCGGGAATATAAAAACAATAGGATAGTAACCATACCTGGCAAACGCAGGTATAAATGCTGACAAAACAAACAACAGTACTACCCAATTAGTTTTCATGCCATTATCTATCCATTTCATGAACAGCCCAACAGCAAACATGAAAAACGATATGGATAACAGATCGGTTGAGGACAATTGGCCGAATGGCGCCAATGACACTCCAAAGAATATCAGTATAAATGCAGCAATGCTCTTATTAAGCTGCTCTTTATAGCGATCCAGCAACACGTATAATCCGAGGTAAAACAATATCACAGACAATACGTCTATAGCTATTGCCGCAGATAAATATCCACCTGTAATCTTTTGCATTGCACCAACCAGTATTGAATATCCCGGAGGCCAGGCCGTTATCGGCGTATATACTGTCTCAGTTACATTCTCAATGCTTTGATAGGATGTTGCAAATCCATGCCCCTCATTCATGTTCTTTGCTGCCAGAATATGTCTTACTTTATCCGGCAGCAGGTCCATATAATGCAACGTAAGACTTATCCGCCCTACGCATGAAAGTATCAACAAAACAATGATATACTTGTATGTGCGCATATTTATGCGAATTTATCTGCTTTTATATATCCACGATATTTGTGCTTCACCTCATATGGAATGCACCTGTTCCTATCCAGTTCTCTGATCTTATTTGCCGGAACACCGCCCACAATACAGTGACCCTCCTCAAAAGACTTTGTCACAACCGCACCAGCAGCTACTATAGTCCAGTCGCCCAATGTAACGCCTGGCATTATTTTAGCACCGGCACCTATCCAGCAATATTTCCCGATAACAACTTTACCGAAAATATGCTTGCGGGAATCGTATGGATCATGGTTGGCAGTTACGATTACTACGTTGGGAGCAATTTGAGTATAGTCACCTATTTCAAGCCCTCCTCTACCGGTTATATAGCAACCTCCCATGATACCGGGATATGCGTCTACTCCGACCTTTATATTTTCTACATCAAACACTTTACTTGTCCAGTGTACCGGCCAGTAGGCATGTTTATTTCCGCCCCAGTTCAACACCTTTTGTTTGAACCAGAAATCAAAGGAGACCCTGTTTTGATAATCGTTGGTCTCATATAAGAAACGGAAATAAGGATGTAGCTTAATAATCGGGAGCACAATAAGCATATAAGGCTTACGCAACAAAGATGTTATTTTTGATACTACTCCGCTCAAAACGTTATGATTACAACCCTACCTTTTTAGCAGCGTCAATTTCCTTATACAATTTGGAGAGTTTCATGGCAGTACTGATGTTACCTTTCTTCACGTGTATAAGAATGTTCTTTTTTATCCTGTTGCGGCATTGAGCTATCGCCAATGCCCGCTCTTCCCGGTTCAGAGGGCAATCCTCATGAATCAGGTTCTCGATATAGTTATTATTCGTTATTACCGGCAGTTCGGGTTTTGATTTACGTTTACTGGACTCCTGCGTGCTGTCTCCTCCCCGCCACCAAACCAGGCCATCCTGCATTAGTACCATGGAATGTTTGCGTGCCAGGCGTTGCCACAGATCGCTATCGCCGTAGTGACGGACATGTTTAAAACCTCCTACATCTTCAAATGAGGAACGCTTTATGATAGCGGACAAAGGCGCCTTATGAAAAATATGAGGTTGGTTGACACATGGGTTGGTATTAAAAAAGTGCCTTGCGTAAATATCGTGAGGAGACAGGAGAATCGGGAATTGCCTGTCGTCATCCTGAACAATAGACATCAGTCCCCATGAGGATTCGGGGAATTGAGCCATATTTTTCAGCATGATCTCTAAACCATAGGGATATAGCTTATCATCAGCATCGAGGTATTTCAGGTATTCACCTTTCGCATATGATGCAGCCCTATTCCTGTTAGGATAGTCCCCCAGGTTCTCTTCATTCCTGTAGACAGATATCCGTTTATCTTTTTCAGCATAAGAAGAAGCAATTTTATAAGTATCATCTTTAGAAACATCATCTACGATGATCAGTTCAAAATTCTGATAAGTAGAATTCAGAACACTTTCTATCGCTTCAGCTATAAACTTCCCCCTGTTGTAGGCAGTCATCAATATGCTTATCAAAGGAGTATCGGCAGTCTCCATTATTTATAATAGTCTTTATACCAGTCTACAAATTTTTTCAATCCGGTGCGTATATCCACTACAGGCGAGAAACCTACAGTCTCCGTCAGGTGTGAGATGTCAGCATATGTTTCATACATATCTCCGGGTTGCATGGGTTTATTCTCGATGATCGCCTTCTTGTCTATCAGTTCTTCAAGTATCCCTACAAACTCCATCAGCTTCACAGGCTTATGGTTACCTATATTGCACAACCTGTAAGGAGCAAAACTTTGCGAGATATCCAAGTCAGCCCCGATTCTTTCGGGTGATGACACAGGTGGCTTATCTATGAGGGCATCTATAGTTTTCACTATATCGTCTACATAAGTAAAATCCCGGCTCAGATTGCCGTTATTGAATAAATGTATTGGCTCGCCTTTTGAGATACGCTCAGTAAACAGATAGTACGCCATATCCGGTCTGCCCCAGGGGCCATATACCGTAAAGAAACGCAAACCAGTGCATGGTATATTGTACAAAGCAGCATAGCTATGAGCCATTGCTTCATTTGCCTTTTTAGTAGCTGCGTATAAAGAGATAGGATGATCTGTATGATCGTCTACGCTGAAAGGTATTTTCTGATTAGAACCGTAAACAGAGCTAGAAGATGCAAATATCAGGTGCTCAATCTTATGGTTCCTGCAGGCTTCCAATACATTCATAAATCCTACCACATTGCTATCTATATACTGGTATGGGTTTTTCAGGCTATATCTTACACCTGCCTGTGCTGCCAGGTTGATGACCACATCTATCTTATGATCTTCAAACACCTTATCAAAAGCAGGTTTATCACTAATATCAACCTGGTAAAATGTAAAATTATCATACGGAGCAAGCTGCGCTATCCTGTCACGTTTCAACTGAACGTTATAATATTCATTCAAAGAGTCAATACCGATAACGGTATAACCCTTTTGTGCCAGCAATTCTGATGTATGATAACCAATAAACCCGGCTGCGCCTGTAACTAGTATCGTTTTCAAATTGAGTATTTTTTATTTGCCCAAACTGCAAGAACAAAAAACTGGTGTATCAGTTCCGGTTTGTCAGCAAGTAATTCTGAAGTTTCTTTATACGGTAATATATTATACAGGGCACTCTGTTTATCGTGCACAAAATCCCCGTACATTTTCTGAAGTTTCGTTGATTCGCTCCAATGTGTACGACTCACTCCGAAGCCTTGTTTATCTCTCTTCAATATCTTTTCCGGCATGTATTTACCCATGGCCTCCCTGAGTAATATCTTATCTGCTTTATCATCAATCTTCAAGTTACCAGGCATAGAAATGCAAAATTCAGCCAGGTTCACATCCAGGAAAGGTGCTCTCAGTTCAAGGCTGTTAGCCATAGCGGCACGATCTGTTTTCACTAATATATCGCCAGGCATGTAGTTTGCAATATCTACTTTCATTGCGTCATTAATAGTATTATCCTGTTGCCAGAAACAATCCAGAGACTCTATACCCGGCAGGCCTAACCTTGTAGTAATACTCCTGTCAACGACACGATATGCGGCAGACTCTGCTACTGTGGGGTACAGCTTACTTCTTTGTATGCCGCTATACCTGTTTCGCCAGTCGCGCCCGGTAGATAGTTTTGCTTTTTCTTTTATTTTTTCTGAAACAGCCATGGCAAATGCAAAGCCCGACTTGATACTGCCGGCGCCTCTCAATGCTATTTCTTCCAGCATGGGTTTATACCACCAAGTATATCCTCCCAGCAACTCATCTCCTCCATCTCCGGTAAGCGCTACTTTCCCAAACCTTCTTGCAGACTTGCATATCAGGTAAGTTGCAATAGCCGATGAATCAGAAAAAGGCTCATCGTATATATCAGGAAGCTTCAGGAAAAGATCTTCAAAATTCGCTCCTTCTTCAAACAGCTCATGATGATCTGTCTTATACATATCAGCTGCCATCTTTGCATATGGCAACTCACTTACTTCGTTCTTATAGCCAAATGCCAGTGTTTTCAATTGCGGGTTTACCTTATGCGCCACACTGACAACTGACGTAGAATCCAAACCACCGCTCAGAAATGCACATACATCTACATCCGCAACCATTTGCTTCTTAACTGCATCAGTGAACAATGCTTCAAACTTTTCCGCAGCATCAGACAGGCTGATATTTTCGGTAGTAGTTGTCGGATAATTCCAATAACGCTCAACATGCAGCGACCCATTACTGAAGGTCAGGTAGTGAGCAGGAGGTAATGAATGTACATTCTTATATATCGTCTTTACAGGACCGATATAACCATAACTCAGGTAGCGGCTGACAGCAGCAGCATCTATCTCTGGTTTTATCAACCCGCTGGCGATGATAGCCTTTATTTCTGAAGCGAAAACCAATTCATTATTTGCAGTTATTGCATAATAAAACGGCTTTTCGCCGAACCTGTCGCGTGCGGCAAAAAACGATTGCTTTTCATTGTCCCACAAACCGAATGCGAACATACCCGGCAGCCTGTCCAGCATATCCGTACCATATTGCTGATACAATGCAAGTATTACCTCTGTATCAGAAGTAGTGGCAAAGTCGTATTGCAACTGCTCGCGTATAGACTTATAACCGTAGATCTCTCCGTTGAATACAATACCCGTCCGGGATTCTTTCCCCAGCATGGGCTGGTCACCGGAAACAAGGTCAACAATACTCAAACGATTATGTCCGAGCGTACAGTTATCGAAGTTATAAATACCATTGCTGTCAGGCCCACGGTGATACATACTCTTAACCATACGTTCCTGAGCATCTCTGTATCTTGATGTATCCCTTGCTACTATTCCTGATATACCACACATATGGTTCTGACTATCTTTTCTTTATATCCTTTCTACTGACATTATAGTATCATCAGTTTTCACTGATGATATAATTGAGCATTGTTTGTTCAGGATGAAAATCATAACGCTCCTGTATCATCCTTAATGATGCCTGACCCCACTCTTCCCATTTATCTTTTTGCTGCCAGGCAGACTCTAATGCATCTGCAAACGATTGGTAACTGAATGGCTCGCAAAGCACACCATTTACCCCTGTTTCCAAATAATCAGGTATTGCCCCCATTCGTGTACCAACAGCCGGTCTGCCACAGCACATGGCTTCAAAAAGTGTTATTGGCCCTGAATCTTGTCTTGAAGGAATCAGTAGCATGTGATTCTCCTCCCATATGCGCTCCATGCTTTTTTCATAACCACGAAAACGCACTTTATCCTCAAGCCCGTAATAGGCGATCAGCTTTTTCAGGTATCCTTCATCTTGTCCTTTGCCATATATATTCAGCACAAAAGACCTGTCTTTCCACTCTTTGCCCGACAATGCTTTTAATGCCACATCCTGTCCTTTATGTCTTATCGTCAATACACCTATTATAGCAAAATTCACGATAGCATACTGGGTACTCTTCAATACCTGTGGTTCAGCAATATTTACAGGGTGTGATACTACCTGTGCATTGGCCAATTCATCAGCCAATTGATGGCGTAACATCTGCACCTGCATATTGCTGGTAAAAAATACCCGTTCGGCCTTGCGATAAGATATCTTCAAGTTCTCATTCAGCCTTTCATTCGTATCAGGAACGATTGAAAGGCTGTGGCAGAATATGAAATAAGGTATGTTCGTTTGTTTTACAAATACGAGCATATCCTGTTCATCCCTCGCGATCTCGTCTCCACCACCCAGGTTGAAAAATATCCTGTCTGCTTTATAATCTATCAGGTAGTCATGGTAAGTTTTTAATTGCTTACCTGCCGACAACCTGTTTTTCACTTTCTTTTTAAGTCTTTCTGGCAATGCAGGATAATACCTCCGCCTGAAATAGAACTCGGCCCCCAAATGCTTCAATTCCTGTATAGGTTCAGGTAGTTCTTCAAAGTCGAACATTGACACAAGCACACTATGTCCTTGCTGCAATGCAAGCCTGGCTGTCTTCACCCACAGTACTTCACTCCCTCCCCATGCATCTGAATTGATAGTCAAAAATGCCAAACGCATCTACGCCAAACGAGATTTAAATGAACGATAGAACACAGACCAGAAACTCCTGTTCAGTATGTAAGTTGGTTTATAATATATAGCCTTCAGGTTTGAGTTGAGTGCTTCATTAAAACTATTCTGAACGCTAAATTGATATGCTATCCTTGTATAATACAGCCACGCGAGTGCATTATATTCGCTTGATGTAAAATTCGGTGTAAAGTTTCGTTCCTTCCTTCTGCGGTAGGCTTTCATCTTTGCAAGCAATGCAAAGTTTGCAGCTTTCAATCCATTACCTCCTTGAGAAATGCCCATCGCATGCCTGCGGTATAAGTAAAGTGGCTTATCTACAAAACCTTTCTCCCCAAGTTCTTCCAGCTTGAGTAAAAGATCATGGTCTACAGCTCTTTGTTGTTCAGGGTCAAAGCCAGATGTCTTTTCATACATCGACCTTTTGAACGTAATAAAGTTGCTGACTTTTATCTCTTTAATAAAGGGAACACCTTCCGGTTGTTCATCACTTATGTCACAAATACCTGTTTTCTGCATCTTATCATCACAATCATAAGCCCGCGAAGTAATAACAGAAGCTCCCGGCTGATCTTGATGTGCATTAGCCATCACCTCCAGTGTATCAGGTTCCAATGCATCATCAGCGCCCAGCATACCAATTATGCCACCTGAAGAGATATCCATCGCCGATCTGAAAGTAGCGCCGGCACCTTTATTTTTTTCATGCAACACCCATTTAATTCTCGGGTCTTCTGCAACTATCTTTTTGATGTACTCAACACTGTCGTCCGTCGAGGCATCATCAGCTATCAGCAGTTCCCAATTATCATAGGTCTGTTTCTTGAGACTATCAACAAGGTAAGGCAAATACCTACCGTTATTATAATTAGCTACTATTACTGAAAAAAGTTCACTCATCGTCACAACTCAATTATGAGCTTTTCATTTTCTTATAACGCTCCCACAAAGGCCTCAATGGCATAAGTATCGGGTAATAATAAAACAACGACCCTTCCTTTTTAAATTCGTCATGCCTCCTTGGAGGGGTACGCATTATTTCGTCAAACTCTTCTGATGTGTAACCCAGTTTCTTCAACACAAACTCCCTGTCCACTTTTAGCTGCTGCTCATCATACAACGGTTTCTTCATCTCCTCCAGCGCTTCTTCACGGGTTATTTGCCCTGAGCATATCAGGTTTGAAAGGTGTACTTTTCGTTTATCTACTTTGAATTTTACTGGCAATATATACGCCTGGTAAAACCGGGTAAAGATTGACTCGTAGTGTTTGCCGCCGTAATCCTTCCAATCCAGTTCTTTCTGTAATTGATTCTTGACCTCCTGCTTATTGTAGTCTATCCAGTTCAGGAACTCAACCGTCTCTACCCAATTATTTATCTTCTTCTTCAGCTTCCTGTTCATCATCGGGTATGACTTCAATGGTATCTCCCCATAATGCTCATGTATATCCAGGATGTTGATATAATCAGCCTTACGGTAGGTCCAGTTATCCACCATTATACCTTCTGTAACAATATTGAATCCGCTCAACACGTACTTAATATTCCTGTCAACCGCAGTTTGGTAGAGGGCCGCAAATATTGCGTGGTCTGTCAGCGCTTCAATATCTATTACTCCTGCCTTCAGGTAAGCACGCTGCAGGTCCCTGAATTCCGGCCAGTTAATCACGTAGGTTTCCAGTTCAAAACCCAGCTTATTAACTATATTTTCAATATTCTTTACCGCCAGCTCGCTGTTCCAGCCATTATCAAAGTGCAGGCACAAAGGTTTCAGGTCATATTTCTTTGCCAGTAAAGCAAGATAGCTACTGTCCACACCGCCACTCAGCCCGAGAATGCAATTATATTCACCTTCAGGTTTACTGCTTTTTATTTTCTGAACTATGTCATTTATCTTCTTTTCAGCAGCTGTTCCAGTCAGTACACATTCTTTGTATTTCCTGTCATACTCATGGCAATAATTACAAACCCCTTCGCTATCCAATTTAATGTTCGGATCGTCAGTACTGTCGAGTATACATTTTTTACATGCTACAACCATGGGTAATTACAATTTATGAACTAAATACTCCCCTAGTTCATTCGCGAGTTTCTCTGCATCGCACATCTCCCTATAACGAGCATATGCAGTAGTCCTCTTTTTATTTTTTATTTGTCCTTCGTGTAAATAGAATCTATTAATAGACGCTGCAAGTATCTCAGGAGTCACTTCATTGGGCAACAGTTCTCCAACTTCATCATCAACGATCTCCTTTGTCCCACCGGCATCGGTAGCTATTACAGGAATACCTACCGAGAATGCTTCCATAATAGAAAACGGCACCCCTTCACTTTTAGACACGTTGATGAACAAGTCTATCGTGTTTTCTTTATAATAGCTCAATACCTGGCTACTATTTACTTGTCCCAGGAAAATGAATTTATCTTGCAACCCAAGACTATTAACCAGTTCCTTCAGCTCTTCTTTAAGCAAACCATCACCCAGGTGAGACCATTGAACAGGGATGTCTAGCATCTTCAGTGCCTGTATCATAATGTGCACCCGTTTCACATCACTCAGCAAAGAACAACTAACTATCCTCAACACTCCGTCATCAGAAGCTTTACTCATCCTTCCGTCCGAAACTGTGCCACACCTGAACACACTGACCTTATCCTTATAAGCAGGATAATATTTATCAAGCTCTATTTTTCCTGTGAGTGAACTTGGCGCTACAACCTTGAGCGCCTTCATCATATTTGTACGGTATGGGATGTAAAAATCATTCACATCTTCAAACAGGTCGAACCTATGCATCCGTACAAAGGTTTTCAATTTATTTCCGTTTCCCAGAAAAGGGATCACTTCGCAAGTACCCAGCCCCCAATAAAAATAAAATACATCATCTTCTCTTGCGTCATCAAACACAGACCGTAGTATCTTATTGTCAGTAAGCCTCAGCATTTCTAATGAAGACCGCAACCACTTCTTATACTTATTATGGTCTTTATATACCTTCTTTTTCAGGTATTCGGCTGCAAATGTAAAAAAGTGTTTTGAGCGTATCAGCTTAAAAATATCCTGCCGGCTTCTTACCGGAAAGAAGTTATTCTCTGTCTCGAACAATGGTCCTAGTACTTTCACTCCTTTTGGCAGGTCTTTAGTAGCTTCCGTAGTAATACCATAACAATAAGGCACAACTGTTATTTCGTCAAAATAATTCACCAGCACCCTGAGTTCATTGGTTTTCCATTGTTCCTGGTAACCAAAAGGATATGATGTAGTGAAATAAAATAATCTCATAAAAGGCGATCAGCTATCTTCTAAATTCCGAAAGAACGAGTTGAACAGCGCGTTGTATATCTATACTGGCCACATTAAAAACATATGCCTTTTTACCTCGCTTATACAGTGTAGCATACATATCACACAGCCGCTCTCTCAATATATCCTTGACCTTACTATCAAAATCATCTTTCAGGAAACTTTTAAAAAGGTCTATCTTCACCTGGTATTGTTTTTCTATACTTTTTCCCGACCACATACCCGTGTTGTGCAACCTGTATACCGCCATCACTTCAGGAATATATTTGATTTTGCCTTTTTTAGCCAAACACATATACAAATAATAGTCCAAAATAGAAATTTGAATATACGATGCCACTCCATCAATCATTGACTTTCTCCACAAAACTGAAACTGTATTGATAACATTATCATTTGCGATATCGTAAATGTCATAAACATCCTTAGAATAATTAATCGGATTTACATCCAACTTTTCATCACTTAGAACTTTCACATCGTGAAAACAAAGACTAAATTCGGGGTTTAAATCCAAAAAATCTACTTGTTTTTGTAGCTTATAATCATCAATCCAGTAATCATCGCCCTCGCACATAGCAATATATTCTGCTCCACTATCAAAACAAGCTTTGTAAACCAACTGTGCGTTATTCCTAGAACCTATATTCTGACTATGTAGTATTAGTTCGATTATTTGTGGATATTCGTTTTTATATGACAGACATATTTCTCTCGTCTTGTCTGTAGAATAATCTTCTCCTATAAAAACCTTATACTGAAAGTCCGTTTTCTGTGCTACAATTGATTCTAATGCTTTTGCAATATAGTTCTCATGATTGTATGTAACCACGAATACCGCAACTTTTGGTTTGTAATTTTCGTTGGTAACCACCTAATAGCTATTTAAAGACATTCTGAACATCCTCAACAGTTGGAAAATTTGCGGTTATTAATTCCTCGCTCGGTTTGTACAAATATGGATGGGCATATTTCCTTTCAATAAAAGTAGGTTCTTCCAAGTCATTATATCTAAAATGACAACTCCACCGAGGAGTATCGCTTGTATTTTCACCACTTGCATGAACTAAAAAACTGGAAAAAAACAACGCGTCACCTTGTTCAACTTCTACAGAAATCATCGAGGCCTTATCACTCTCACTTAGAGCAACCATACCAAAGCCATTTTCAATGTGATCAGTATACAATCCCCTCAAATGACTCCCAGGTAGCACCTGCAACGCACCAAGGCTAACATCCACACTAATTAATGGCAACCAGACAACAATAGAGTTTAATGAGCCCTGCATACTTCGCCAATCCTGATGTGCGTCAACCGTATGAAATACCTTTTGTTTTGCCAATCTTGGATGATTAAAATACAAGACAGGACGTGTACTAATTACCGGAGTTTTAATTCCTAAATCTTTAAGCTTTAACAAAATACGTTCATCCAACGATAGACGGTGTAAGCTAATTAGATGCTGAACTTGTTTGCCACAATTTGACAAACAAGTCAAATCCTCTTCAAACAACCTATATAGGCAATTATTAAACTCTTCGTCTGAAATATCTTCTAACAAAGTTTGATTATTCTTTAAATATCGTTTGTAGTGAAATTGACGAAAAAATATTCCTTTTGCCTGATTCAAAACGTTAGCAATCTCATCCTTTAAAAAAAAGGACTTTACTAGGGTATACCCGTTTTTGTTAAACGAATCCATAAAACAAAACATTTTATATATCAACGATTTTTGAAGAACTAATTACAGCATATCCGATTCCTGAACGTCCAAAACCATTGCCGTTGTAAAACATAATTAAATCATTTCCATTCTGTATCACACATGGGTAAGAGATCATTTCTGAATCCCAACTATTTTCTGAAATAGTTATACCTACTTCCTTATCCTTACGTATCCAATCATTCCCATCATTTGATATTGCATACCCAATTTTATAAGACTGATCTTTGAACTTTCTATAATCAAAAATACCCCTAACTCCATACCACATATGATATCTGTTTCCAATTTTCAAAACTGACGCACTAGCAAGACCTCCTTCATTTTCTGCCAAATCAATTGCAACTTTGCCAGTTTGCAGCCAGTCAATTGCATTAAGGGATTCCGCATACTTTATATTGTATAAGGGCTCTATCGCATCATCTTTTTTTATCCATTTTACACATGACAAGTACCACATCTTAAATACACCTGAATCCTGCATAACGTAGGCTGTTCCTGAAAAATATGGTTCACGATGGTTAATTGTTATTATTGGCCCCTCTGAATATTTCTGGAATGTCTTACCTCCATCTTCACTAATTGCAAGACCAATAGCATTTTGGTACGGTACAGTTCCTCTAGTTGTCCATCCTATATAATAAAGGAACTTTCTATTATTGATATTTATTATTGAAGTAGGCATAACTCCACAATCGTCAAAAGCACCAAATTTCCCAAAATCTAGCAAGGTAGTATTGTGTATATACAGCACCTTTTCCGGATTCATCTTATCCACTTCAAAATAGGAAATATTACTTTGACCTGCTGCGTTCCGGGTAGCATAGTAAATCCTCAATGAATCTGTCAATACATCAACAACCGGTACCTGTGCATGACTTTTGTTCCAGTCAAATTCTCCATTTACATTAAATATTAATCCTTTCTTTTCCCACATCACTACATATCTTTTGTTGACCTGTCCGATTTTACTGCAGGGTTACCCTTATACATAGACCAGGCCTCTGTATCCTTTGTTATGCTGGCTGCCATAGCCACAAATGTGCCTTCTGCAATGGTCACTCCATCTCTTATCGTAGCATTAACTCCGAGCACTGAATAACTGCAAACTTTACAATGACCTGACAACACCACGTGAGAAGTAAACATCACATGATCTTCGATTTTCCCGTGATGACCTATATGGTTGCCGCTCCAGAGAACAACATTATTACCAACAGAAGTAAATGGTTGAATAACGTTATTCTCAAGAATAAAGCAATTATCTCCTATCGGGTTGTCAAATAATGTTGCTTTGGTACTGATATAACTTATCAGGTTATATCCTTTTTCTTTAATGCTATTGTAAACACTCTCCCTGAGCCTGTTCATTCGTTGCGGAGACATAGGTGCAAAAAAACTGAATTCAACAGGTGGGTACGAAGATTCTACAGTCTCGAAAGGAACAACCGGCAAACCGTGAAATGTTGGTTGCTCAGGCATATACTGTTCATTTACACTAAAAGCCACAACTTCATGCTCTGAGTCATTAACAAGATAGTAGTGTGCTAACTCTGCAAAATCCTGCACTCCGAATATTACTACTTTAGCCATGTACGTTATTTTTTATACAAGTAAACGGTGTATTCATACAAACCGTAATCATTTCTGATAACAAAATTCCTGGTAATGTTTTTGCACAAATACGCTGTAAGTTTATCTAGCGAAAGATGAAACAGGTCATCCCTTTCCCAATCAACATTTTTCGACATCACATTAAAAGCCAGCCCTTTATTGTATTTGGGGGTTAGCGCATCGATCATAGAGGTAAAATAAGACCACATTTCTTCAAAGCTCAGGTTGCGTTTTTCGGTAAAAACACCGTTCATAACGATATAGTCATGCGCTGGCAGTTCAAATCCGGGATCAAGTATATCACCACAATAAAATGAGACATCCGGATGTTTATCCTTTGCCAGGTCAACAAATTTTGACGACAGATCAAGGCCTGAGTATTTACACTTCACATTCCCTGCCTTCACCATATAATCAAGCAAATGCGCCGTACCGCAACCAAAGTCCAGCAATGAAACATTTGCGGAACTGTCTTTATTAAAATAGATCAGATCTAACATCACCTGGTACCTTGTATCGACATCCTCAAGTTTAGGCCAATCCATACCGCGATGATTATCACCATGTTTTTCAAAACAACTTTCGTAATGCTCAACTATTTCTTTGTACTTCATGTCAGTTCATATTTGCCTAACAGACCAACTATATCTGCCTTCGAGTTAAACATTAAAACATCAATTATTGATAACCAGGGAACAAATGGCTGCTTAAACTGTGAATACTCACTTTTTTTTGATGTCAGAAACTGAAGGTTTACTCCCTTTTCTTTAAAATATTCTTTCGTGTAAATAGCTTTACCACCTTCAGGATTTATATATACACCTTTCTGTTCAATCTGACAGATATCAATTAACCTGTCTCCTTTTTTCAGATCAATATTATTGTAGCTTTCAGAGCTTGTTTTGAACTCGGCACTTATATCCAAGTAATCACAAATATCCAGAATACTGCGAATGGCCAACTCTGATATAGTTGAGCATCCGGAGTTAAAGATATTTTCGATCAATGGATAAACCTGTTTGAATTCAGGAGCTTTTGAATATGCTGCATGAATGGTCATTAGCAGCTTCTTAACAACTTTATTATCGGCACTTAGTTCAATATCCTTAATAAGCCTGTTCTGGCTGGCATTCTGGCATGGAATCGTTATCGTATGATCTTTATTATTCAGCAGTATCCGGTTCCTGTTGATCCAGCCTTTGTTGATGAAATTAACATCATCATAAAAAACGAACATCTCCACAGCGCTTATCAACTGAAAATACCCTATATACGGGAATACATAAGGCTGCATTATAGCTATACTGTTCTCTACCTTCAAACTTTAGTTATTTTGTGCTCTCATTAATAACCTAATAATAAATAACTGCTCTTCTTCCGCAAGATCATGATATAACGGCAAGCATATTATCCTGTTACTCAGAGACTCTGCTACCGGCATATCTACCCTATCTACATAAGGAAGCTTATTGAGCACAGGATGAAAATAACGTCGTGGAAAAACCCATTCGGCATTCAATGCTTTTATATACTTCAGTGTATGTTCTTCAGTTTCAAAAACCACAGGAAAGTATGAGTGATTATAGTGTGTATCCTTAGTTATGGTTTGTGTTGAATGCCTGAGCTTAGCCAGGTTCTCTTTATAGAAGTCTGTCTGTCGTTTTCTTGACGCTAATATTCCATCAATATATTTCAGGTTAACTAACCCCATTGCTGCATGAAACTCCGAGTTTTTACCATTTATACCCAAATCTGCAAAATGTTCAGGACCGCTGTGTCCGAAATTCCTGAGGTAGGTCATTTTCTTAAGCAATGCAGCATCTTTTGTAAATACGGCACCACCCTCAACAGTATGAAATAATTTTGTAGCATGGAAACTCGTGGTACTGATATCCCCATATTCAAATACACTTTTGCCTTTATACTTTACCCCAAATGCATGAGCGGCATCGTATATCACTTTTAGGTTGTGTTTATCAGCAATAGCCTGTATCGCTTCAATATCACATGGATTGCCAAATACATGAGTCGCCAGTATGGCTGATGTAGCTGGTGTTATTGCTTCTTCTATTTTGTGCGGGTCTATGTTATACGTTTCAGCATCGACATCTACAAAGACCGGCTTCAAACCCTCCCATACGATGCTTGAAGTTGTTGCTACATAAGAAAATGGTGTAGTAATGATCTCTCCGGTCAGCTCAAGTGCCTTTATGGCAATTTGTATCGCAATTGTTCCGTTGTTCAGGAACAGCATATGATCCAAACGACAGTATTCCTTAACCTTCAGCTCAAATTCATTGACCAAAGGACCGTTATTGGTCAGCCAACTACGTTTCCATATACCCTGCAATAACGAGTTATACTCCTCTATAGGTGGCAAAAATGGTTTGGTTACGTTTATCATGATCTGCTATTTGTCCATTTTAATCTGGGCTTAACTACCCCCTCTTTAGCTCCCATCCATCCCAACTTATCGCTACCGGTGTCAACTATCTCAAATTGCAAAATATTCTCCATACCGTACAATACAGAACCCCTATTCTGTACTACCAATACCCACTCTACCAGGTAGTTACCATGATGCATCAGGCCTTTGGGTATATGTGCGCACACTTCAACAACTCCTTTCCTATACTCTAGGGATTGATCATCTTCTGCTGTACCGCTCACAAACACTAAATGTCCCAGCTCATCTTTCAGGTGAAAGGTAACATCCAGGATAGCATCATTGTCATCTTCAATATAGATCTTAAAAAAAAGTTCTATCATATCATTGATCAATATCGGATCGGCATCCGTACCGCCTGCAGGCCTTACTATTGCCTCCAGTATTTTCACATGTTCATTCCCCGGTGCTTCTTCCATACTCCATGTTCTCTTCCTGAGGCTTTGGCTGTACACCTCCAGGTATTTCCCAACACCAGCCGATACGCCACCTTCAAATGACACTTTACCGTCATTCATAACAACCACCCTGTTGCACAAGGTTTGCACAGCAGACATATTATGGCTTACAAACAACACAGTACGACCATCATTCACACTTACATCCTTCATGCGGCCAAGGCATTTCTTCTGAAATTCAGCATCGCCTACTGCCAACACCTCATCCACGATAAGTATCTCAGGCTCCAGGAAAGCGGCTACAGCAAAAGCCAGCCTTACATACATACCTGAGCTGTACCTCTTTACAGGAGTATCTATATACCTTGCTACGCCCGAAAAATCAACGATCTCATCAAACTTCGCTTTTATTTCTGTTTTGGTCATACCCAGGATAGCGCCGTTCAGGAATATATTTTCCCTGCCTGTCAGCTCAGGATGGAAACCTGTACCAACCTCAAGCAAACTTGCAATACGACCTTTGGCTTTTATTATTCCTGTTGTTGGAGCTGTAATACGGGACAGTAGCTTCAACAATGTAGATTTACCGGCTCCATTCTTCCCGATTATACCTAACACTTCTCCTTGGCGCACGTCAAACGACACATCCCTGAGTGCCCATACATAATTACTGTCTCCCCTGGCATCCCTACGGTTTGCCTCTCCAAGTTTCAAATACGGATCTTCTTTACCTGTCACCTTGTGCCACCACCTGTTCAGATCGTGAGATATAGTACCTGTACCTACCTCACCCAGGCGGTACATCTTTGAAACATTTGCTACACTAATTGCAATATCAGACATGCTTTAATATTAAACTGTGTCCATGAACGTTTTCTCGACCCTGTTAAAGATCAGTATGCCGATACTCAAAAACACAAATGTTATTATTACGCTATAAATAAAATACCCTTCATAAAACTGCCCGGTACCCAAAAAACCAAACCTAAATGTCTCAAGGATAGATGTGAAAGGGTGATAACCAATAATATTCCTGGCACTACTGCTTACCGTAGATAATGGATATGCTACAGTAGTTGTGAATTGTAACAACTGGATTCCAAATGTCAACAGGTATCGCAGGTCGCGATACTTTGAAGTGAGCGAAGAAATAATGATGCCGAATCCAAGCCCCTGCATACCCATTAGTATTATAAGTACCGGGAACAATAGTGCCGCCCATGTCAAGTGAATATTCGCGTCAGTAAAAAAGTAATAGTAGGCCCACACACAAAAGAACAAGGATAGTTGAATTCCCAACCTTATCATACTTGACATAACTATCGATACAGGAATTACAATACGGGGAAAGTACACTTTACCAAATATGCTGGCGTTGGTTATAAATGTATCAGATGTTTTCATCAATACCTCTGAAAAATACATCCAGCAGGTAATGCCTGCCATCTGGAACAGTATTGGTGGTGCGCCATTGGTAGACACATGGGCAATTCGATTGAATAACAGAACATATACTGCCGTAGTTAGTATAGGCTGTATGGCAAACCACAACGGCCCTAATACAGTCTGTTTGTAAAAGGAAATAAAGTCACGCTTAACCAGCAGAAATACCAGGTCACGATAACGCCATATTTCCTGTAGATTGATGTCAAAAAAGCCACTTTTCGGTTTTATGACCAGGTTCCAATCATTATCCTGTTTGATCATTATTATTTTCAGTAAAGGTTATGCCTGCACGGCAAATTTTTCTTTGTATACGCTTTCTATGCCTTGCCGTAATGATATATTAGGTTTCCAGCCCAGTTCATTTATCTTACTATTATCCATCAGTTTGCGGGGGGTACCGTCTGGTTTTGACTGGTCCCATTTGAGACCACCTTCATAACCAACTACATCCATTATCAATTCAGCCAGAGCTTTAATACTTATTTCAGACCCCGAGCCCACGTTTATATGTCCCGCTTCGCTATAGCTGTTCATCAGGAAAACACATGCTTCTGCAAGATCATCCACGTGCAAAAATTCCCTGAGAGGTGAACCTGTGCCCCACAACGCTACATTATCGTCGTTACGCTGCATTGCTTCGTGAAACTTCCGGAGCATGGCGGGCAACACATGAGAGTTGTTCAAGTCATAGTTGTCATTAGGGCCATACAGGTTGGTTGGCATAGCCGAGATAAAGTCGCAGCCATATTGCGCCCTATATGCATCGCACATTTTAATTCCTGATATCTTGGCTATTGCGTAAGGCTCATTTGTGGGTTCTAGCAGGCCTGTCAGTAGTGCATCTTCCTTCATAGGCTGTGGTGCCAGCTTCGGGTATATGCATGAAGACCCCAGAAACAACAACTTCTTCACCCCATTTTTATAGGCATGGTGTATTACATTGTTCTGTATCATCAGGTTATCGTACAAAAAATCTGCACGATAGGTATTATTAGCCAGTATTCCACCAACCTTTGCTGCTGCAAGAAAAACATATTCGGGTTGTTCCTCGCTAAAAAAAGATGCTACAGCCTGTTGATCACGTAGGTCCAGCTCCGCTGAGGTCCTGTAAATAATATTTGTATACCCCTCAAGCACAAGCTTCCTCAAGATGGCACTACCAACCATGCCTCTGTGGCCAGCTATATATACCTTGTCATTTTTGTTCATCTCCCTCATTAATCGTGCTGTTGTATAAAATCGTAGCCTGCGTCCCTCAGCAACTTGTCTTTCTTGAATGCTTCCACATCTGCTTCTACCATTTCTTTTACTAGTTCATCCAGTGGTGTTTTAGCCTGCCAACCCAATTGTTTTTTCGCTTTGGTAGCATCGCCTATCAACAGATCAACTTCTGTAGGCCTAAAATATTTCGGATCAACAGAAACAACTTCCTGTCCTGCTTTCATCATGCTATCTTCTCCGCAATGCTTAACGATCCCTTTCTCATTCACACCCTCACCCACAAACTCCAGTTCTGCTCCCACTTCCCTGAAGGCCATTATAATAAAATCCCTCACAGTAGTAGTTACACCTGTTGCTATCACATAGTCCTCGGCTTTTTCCTGTTGCAGCATCAACCACATCGCTTCCACATAATCCCTGGCATGTCCCCAATCTCTTTTCGCATCCATATTGCCAATGTAAAACTTGTTCTGCAATCCGAGAGATATCTGTGCGACTGCCCGTGTTATTTTGCGCGTAACAAATGTCTCACCCCTTAACGGGCTTTCATGATTGAACAAGATACCATTACAAGCATACATATTATATGCTTCTCTGTAATTCACTGTTATCCAATAACCATATAATTTGGCTACACCATAAGGAGACCTGGGGTAAAACGGGGTTGTTTCTTTCTGAGGTATCTCTTGAACTTCACCATATAGTTCAGACGTTGAAGCCTGGTATATCTTAACCTTTTCAGTCATATTCAACAGGCGTACTGCTTCTAATATTCTCAGGGTGCCTATCGCATCTGTATTGGCAGTATACTCCGGCGTTTCAAAACTCACCTTTACATGGCTCATGGCCCCTAGGTTATATATTTCATCAGGCTGCGCTTCCTGTATGATACGTATAATATTAGTGCTGTCGGTCAGGTCGCCATAGTGCAATATGAAATGCCTGTCCCTTACATGAGGATCCTGGTACAAGTGGTCTATCCTGTCGGTGTTAAAAAGAGAGCTCCTTCTCTTAATACCATGAACTACATATCCTTTTTTCAATAGAAACTCCGCAAGATAGGCTCCGTCCTGGCCGGTAATACCTGTTATTAATGCAACTTTCGCCATGTTGAAATTTATATTGTTATACCGCAGGACCTAACATCCTGCAATAATATCAGACAAGCGTTGTTTATACTTGTTAAATGAGAAATTATCAAGTGTTTTTTGCCTGATAGTACTTCTTTCCTGTTCGTTATTGCGCCTGTTATTCTCTATATGCATCTTCAGTGCGTCACCAATTTCTGTTACACTATTTGGATCGACAAGTGTACCCAATTCACCGTTAATCAGCGCGTCCACACTTCCATCTGCATTACCGGCAATTACCGGCACACCACATACCAGAGCCTCTATGAACACGATACCAAATCCTTCCTTACGACTGGGCATAATATAAACATCCGCCATCTGGTAATGTGCTACCAATTCCTCCTCCCGTAGAAAACCGGTCAGAACAACATGACCCTGTAGTTTATATTTGGCCACAAGCGTATCAATCCGGGCCTTTTCAGCAGCGTCATACTTTCCTGCTATCACATATTTGCCCTGTGGATGTTCTTTCACTAAAATAGACAAAGCTTCGATCACTTTATCGTATCCTTTAAACAGTTCGGTATCAGAAATCCTTGTAAGTGTATATATGACAAAATCTTTACTACTCAGGCCATAGCGTTTACGCAACTCATCCGACCGTCTAACAGTGTCAGGGATCGGAAAATAAGGATCAATTGTGTTTGGAAAAACCGTGATTACTCCCTCCTTTATGCCATTTACATCTTCTATTTTCTTCCTGGTAAAATTACTTACCGATAATATCTTGTCAGCAACATACAACAGCTTTCTTTTAATACCCTTCAACTCCTGCCAAACCTCAATACCATGTGTGATCAATATGACCTTCTTTGAAGGATATAGGTACTTGATAGCCACACCTACAATAGCCAGGTTGACATGACCAATAAATATTACATCATACTTACCTGCAGTCATTATACTGCTAAGTACAAACGGCACCTTCCTTGTCGCGAAACATTTATACCTATTCTTCGGATAATAATGTTCTGTTGCAGTTTTATCGTAAGCAGAAATAGAGTAACTATCAGTCTCCCCAGTCATATCCAGTTCATTCAAGGCCTTCAGAAAGCACTTATTGAACCTTTCTATCCCACCTGTTTGCGAAAATGCGGTAAGATTAAGAAATAGTACTTGCTTCATCTGGTTGGTCTGGTTGTACCTTTATTTTTGTTCCGTTTTTGATACAGCTTCGCTATTGTCAGTCACATTGCAAACATGTAACGAACCGGGTATTAACCATTAAAACTGCACAAATCCTTATACGATGATTTTCTTGATCTCAATAAGGATGTACAACTGTTAGATAGGGCAATGTATAAACGGGAGAAATAGTGTATTTAAAGACTATTTACGGCGCTTGCCTTTAAATACATTTTTAAATCGGTCCTTCAGTTTATCCATCGGTGTTTGTTCTGTCTGATAGTAGCCCGAGCCATGCTCGCCATAACCATAGCCGTAACCATAGCCATAGCCATAACCATAACCGTAGCCATAACCATAGCCATATGAGTAGCCCCTGGTAGCCACTACGTCGTTTATTACAAAATTAATCCTGGATATTCTGCCGGTCCTTTTCAGGTCATTTGCCAATTGTATCTGCTGTTTGTATGTATAGCCTTGCCTTACGATATACAAACAGGCATTGGCAAACCTGTTAAGCAATATGGCATCTGTAACCAACCCCGCAGGTGCAGTATCTATTATTATAAAATCAAAATCCTGCTTAAGTTGTTCAAACATCTCATCTATCCTTGGCATCATCATAAGTTCTGCGGGGTTAGGAGGGATATGACCTGAAGACATTACAAACAAATTCTCATCAATACCTGAAGGAATTATTATATCATCCAATTCGTACTGTCCAATAGCATAACCCGAAATACCAATGGACTTATCCAGGCCCAGGTGTTTTGATATCTTAGGTTTACGAAGATCAAACTCTATCAATAGTACTTTACTTCCGGAAATTGCAAATGTTATAGCAAGATTGATAGCCGCAAACGACTTACCCTCTCCTGACATACTTGACGTCAGGAGTATTGTTTTATCTTCTTTTCTGGGTAAAAGAAACTGAATATTAGTACGCAATGCCCTGAACTGTTCAGCAAGAGCAGTATTACTGTTTCGCTTGATCGCAATCTGGCTTTCGTCCTCTTTAAAGTGTCCGATCTCGCCCAACACAGGTATATCTGAGGTATTTTCTATATCAGCTTTGGCAATTATCTTGTTGTTCAGTAAACGTCTTACTGAGAAGAATATCATAGGTATCAGGAATCCTATCAACAATGCTCTGTTTTTGATCCTTCCGGCATTGGGAGATATGGCACCGTGGCTTACAGCCTCGTTGATAACAGTGATATTAGCGGTTGTGGCAGCTTTTGTAACAGCTGTTTCCTCTCTTTTGGTCAGCAATAATATATAAAGTGCCTGTTGTACAGATTGTTTTCTTGATTTTTCAAGGAAAAGACGCTCCTTTTTAGGCACCATCTTTATCTGCTGGTCAATAAGACCTGTCTTTTCTTTCAGCTCTTTGATCTTTACCTGCAGCCCCTGTTTTATTACGGCGATATTGTTATCTATCAATTTCTTCTGGCCTTCAAGGTTCTTATCAATTGCCTGTATCTGAAAACCACCCTCCTGGTGACTGATCAATTTCAATTCGCGCTCTGACAATAACTTATTGTACTCATAGAGTGCATTCGTCAACAACTCGTTATCCATGAACAACGTTGTCGGCACCAGTTGGTAATTCTTAGACGCTTTCGCAACATTATCTTCAAGTACCTTTATCAGCTCCATTTTCAACTCAAGGTCTGACAACTCCTGATAGTACCTGTCAGTATTTGAATACAACAACTGAGATTGCATTTCAGGAGCTGTAAAATCATATTCCTTTTTGAACGTCTCGATATCTGTTTCTACACGGCCCAGTTCAGAATCTACCGCGTTGATGCGTTCATTAATAAAGTTGATGATGTTCTCTGCATTCTGGTTCTTTTCATGCACGTTTGCCACCATGTATACATCAACAAGGGTATTGATGATATCAACACCTCTTTGTGGCAACACATCCGTCGTTGTAATATTTACTGAGTTGTCCGTTTTGTCAGGCCTGTTTGTGCCAATACTACCTACAAACGACCTTGCGGCACTCATCTGGCTAGTTATCACAACCTCATATTCATTACCGGTATGTAATGGGTACCCGGTAAGCCTGATAATGGCCTCTCCAAATGGCAAATTCAGGTCAACATCGGGTTTCCCTGCAGTATATGTTTCAGTGCCTTTGGTTTTATATTTAAATGATCCGTCATCATTAAATACGAAAATATATGAATATCCCCTCTCTAAACCACTCAAAGTGCTATCTTGAATGGACAACACAAAAGGACTGTTATTATAAAATTCAGTGGTCTTAAAACGCCCGTATTCGTAATACCTTACATTCAACCTTAGCTTGGCAACAACCTGTTTCATCAGTTCGTTCTTCTTGAACGAACGCATTACATTATTGATGTTATCTCCACTATTCCTGTTAAATCCCATCTCAGTCAGGATCTTTGCTTCACCTGAAACGGTCATACTACTGCGGCTATCCTCAACAAGTATCTCATTGCCCATCTGGAATACTGGCGTAGTGTAACGCAAGTAGAGGAATGCGATCAAATATGCGATACCAAGACTGGCTATAAACCATGGCCAGGTGGCCAGCAAAGTGGTAAATATCCACTTCAGGTTGAGTAAACCACCATCAGTCTCATTTGTTGTCTCGCTTATCGGGTTGGTATTGTTATTATTAGAAACGCCGTTCTCCATTAATTATAATATTAAAGCGCAATACTTTTATAAGGTTAGTATGATTGCATGCCATTTGTCAATATACAAACAACTAACCTCCTATTATTTTGCATACTTGAAAAATAATACAAATATCAATCCACTTCCATGGCTGATATTGCGTGCAAAAGTAATTTAAAAAAGTTACACCTAAAACTGACAATATTAACTAATCGAAAAATAAACCAAATTATATTAAGAATAATTTAATAAATATACTGCTATTAATCTATATATTATAATCACATGTAGCTTCGCTGACAATATTTGCCTTTGTAAATAGGCATTAATTAAACACATACACATAAAACAAATTCACGCTACCTTTTTATCTTTACTGTGACGTACCTTTGCAGCGCAACAATGACGTATTATCAAAAACACTTAGGGCGGTTACTGATCAAGCTCGACCATGTAAGGACCAAATACGTACGGCATAGGAACTTCATCATATTCGTAAGTTTCATTATAGGTGCTTTATCGGCTTTAGCTGCTGTCTTTTTGAAATTACTGGTAGGTTTTGTAGAACACCAGGCGGGAAGACTTAACGACCTGATGAACAGCAACTGGCTGACTGCCATTTTCCCTCTTATTGGTGTTGGCATTTCCTTTTTGCTGCTCAAAAGAGTGTTCCGAGGCAAACTTACCCGGGGGGTTGGATTTATACTGAAAAGTATTCTTACAGAAAAGAGCAGAATAGGTATACAACATACTTTTGGGCACATACTCACCAGCGCAGTTACCGTTGCTATGGGCGGCTCTGTTGGCCTCGAGGCCCCTATTGTTGCCACAGGAAGTGCCATTGGTTCAAACACAGGACGCGACCTGAGATTATCGTACAGAGACACAACTTTATTAGTGGCTTGTGGAGCTGCCAGTGGTATCGCGGCGATCTTCAACAGCCCGATAGCAGGAATAATTTTTGCACTGGAAGTCTTACTGCTCGACTTTAATATCCCATTTTTCATACCTCTGCTCATATCTACTGCTACCGCAACGGTAATATCGCAGGTCTTATATCCTGAAAAGTTTTTTGTTTTCAATATCCAGGCATGGGATATGGCATCTATCCCCTTTTATATCATGCTGGGCGCTATTTGCGGGCTTTTATCTGTTTACACTACTAATATTGTTGAACGATTGGAAAACAGGTTTGAAAAAATGCCTAAAACCTATAAAACATGGCTCAGGGGCAGCATTCCGCTATGTCTGATAATATTTGTTGTACCCAACCTGTATGGTGAGGGGTACGGACTGATAACGAACCTGTTGAACGGCAATACAGAAGCATTGACAACACACTCTTTCCTGAAGAACTTCGGCAATATACATGTTGCTATCATTGGGATGAGTCTGCTGGTCATCTTGCTAAAACCATTTAGCGCGGGTTTTACTATTGGCGCCGGTGGCAATGGCGGTGTATTTGCGCCATCACTGATAATCGGCGGTACTGCCGGGTTTGCGTTCTCATATGTTGTCAACCTTCTTTCGGGCCTTACTCAATTCTTTCCCGGTTTTGAGACAAATTTTACTGTAAAATCAACCAATTTTATAGTAGCAGGAATGGCGGGGGTACTGGCCGGAGTGATGCATGCCCCGCTCACAGCCATATTCCTCCTGGCTGAAATAACTGGAGGGTACACTTTGTTCATTCCACTCATGATCGTTTCGGCAATTTCATATTTTATGACGCGCAAATATGTAAAACAATCACTTTATCATAAATCACTCATAGAAAGCAAGATCATCAGTCAGCGGTACGATGGAGATGAAGATGAGATATTGTGATCATATATTCAGGTAATGCGGCGACATCAGTTTACAAAACTCCTGTGTATAGACATTACCTTCTTTCCTGATGTACAATTCTTCTGTTATCGTTTGCCTACCAACACCGGCACTACACATCGCAACGATCCGGTTGGCAGAACGACCAACGGATGGATGCACATTCAGTTTTCTTATCACCTGCCAGTTATTTTCATCAAGCAATTTCTGCCATCGCGTAAATTCGTCAACCGGTAACAGTATTGAAACAAGGCCATGATCAGTAATGTTTTCTTTTATTGTGATAAACAGCTCTGTGTAACTCAACGTGACTGTATGCCTTGCTGTATTGCGCTGGGGCGTTTCCCCTAAAAGGCTGTTATTAAAAAAAGGTGGGTTCGTTATGATAAGGTCGTATTTAGTTACACCACGATAGGCCCGTGCATTGACATGTAGTACGCGTACCTTATCAGCCCGGTCTGACATAGCAACATTTTCCCTTGCCTGCAGGCAAGCAGCTTCATCAATTTCCAGGGCATCAACCAAAACGTCAGCTTTATGTGCCATCATTAGCGCCAGAAGCCCCGTACCTGTGCCAATATCCAGTACTCTATCACACCCTGCAGGTATATCGGTCCAGGCACCTTGTATACAAGCATCTGTTGAAACCTTCATGGCGCACTTTTCCTGGTGGACTGTAAATTGTTTGAACCGGAAATAGGAGTTACTCATTACCATGAGGCTTTTGCGGTAGGACACACATCCAAATCAGCAAACATGCCTGCAAGGTATTTGTAATAACCGGTTATACCTATCATAGCAGCATTGTCTGTGCAATATTGAAACTGTGGGATATATGCCTGCCAACCATTATTAATACACATCTCGCTGAAGGCTGTTCTCAAACCACTATTTGCTGAAACACCGCCCGCAATGCCCAGGTGCTGCACTTTATGCTCTTTTGCGGCCAGTTCAAGCTTTTTCAGCAACGTTCTGATTATAGTATCCTGAACTGAGGCGCAGATGTCATTGATATTTTCTGTGGCAAAATCAGGGTTATTCTTTTTTTCTCTTTGAAGAAAATACAACACAGATGTTTTGATGCCACTGAAACTGAAATTATACCCTTTCATATCCGATATCGGAAAACTGTATTTATGCGGGTCGCCTTCTTTTGCCAGTTTATCTACAACGGGGCCTCCGGGGTATGGCAGTCCCAGCATTTTAGCAGTTTTATCAAATGCTTCACCGGCAGCATCGTCTATCGTTTCGCCCAGCACTTCCATATCCAGATGGCTGCGACAAAGCACTACCTGGGTATGACCACCGGATACTGTAAGACATAAAAACGGGAAATCCGGGTGCGGCTCGTCTATAAAATGTGCTAACACATGTGCCTGCATGTGATGAACAGAGACCAAGGGAAGGTTCAAAGCCTGCGCATATGATTTGGCAAAACACGAACCTACCAGCAACGAACCTATTAAACCAGGCGATTGTGTAAAAGCAACCGCATTGATGCTGTGTTTGTCTATACCCGCATCCTGCAAGGCCACTTCCACTACCGGTACGATGTGCTGCATATGCGCCCGTGATGCCATTTCCGGTACTACGCCCCCAAATCGCTCATGTACCTTTTGGGTTGCTACCAGGTTACTTAGCACTTTACCATTGCGTATTACAGCCGCACTGGTATCATCACACGAAGACTCTATGGCCAATATGTTAATATCTGCTGACATCTGAAGACGTTTCGACCCACAAAAGTACTGTTTTAAGTAATTACCCTATGGTAATATCAAGGCGACCTGACCGAACCGGATACTACCGCCTGACATAAAACTTCAAAATATAATAGGACACCCCCAGAAGGATAACCAGGATGTAGAAAAACTTGTTAACCTTATTACTTGCTTTGTAATACCGTTGTAAGTGCTCATAAAAAGTATTCTCTATCATTCCCCTGCCAAGTATTCGTAGCGAAAGCATGAAAATACCCGGCCTATTGCCTTTGATCGCATACAAAGACAACATCAGCAATTTGGTAAAAATAAAAAGTACTATCAGGAGCAAGATTATTTGCTTAGCATGAAATACTATAAAGTCGCGTAACATGTGTAATACGTTTCCAGTAAGTTTATGATCCTCTTGTTGCAAATATCAAAATAAATATCAATAAACGCAATTATGAGTAAAGTCAGCCGAAAGGTCTACAAATATCTGGCACGACTTCCTTACCCATGTCACGGCCTTTATTGAAAGCCTGTCTTTCATTTTCCACTCCGTTTCAATTATATTGCAGGTAAATTTTACTACATGCAAAAAGATACTGTCATCTTTGGATTGATAAACGAAGAACTGGAACGCCAACGCAGGGGCCTGGAACTTATAGCATCTGAAAATTTTGCCAGCTCGCAGGTAATACAGGCTATGGGGAGTGTGCTGACAAATAAATACGCTGAAGGTTATCCCGGCAGACGTTACTATGGCGGATGCGAAGTAGTAGATAAAACAGAAACTTTAGCAATAGAAAGAGCGAAAGAAATATTTGGCGTGGATTATGCCAATGTCCAGCCTCACAGCGGATCACAGGCTAATGCAGGCGTTATGCTGGCTGTACTCAATCCCGGTGACGTGATACTTGGTCTCGACCTGAGTATGGGTGGTCACCTGACACATGGCTCGGCGGTTAGTTTCTCAGGTAAGTTATACCAGGCTTTCCACTATGGCGTGCGTAAAGAAGATGGCCTGGTAGACTACGATGACATGGAAAAGAAGGCAATGGAGCATAAACCTAAATTGTTGATATGTGGTGCTTCTGCCTACAGTCGCGACTGGGACTATGTACGCATACGTGCTATTGCAGACAAAGTGGGTGCGCTCGTACTGGCCGATATCTCACATCCTGCAGGCCTTATTGCAAAAAAACACCTGAATGACCCTTTCGAACATTGCCATTTTGTTACCACTACCACGCACAAAACACTACGCGGGCCTCGTGGTGGTTTGATCATGATGAAGCGTGACTTTGAGAACCCCTGGGGTATTACCGGGCCAAAAGGAGAGATACGTATGATGAGCCAGCTTATTGATCTTGCTGTATTTCCCGGTATACAGGGCGGGCCGTTGGAACATACTATTGCTGCAAAAGCCGTTGCGTTCCATGAGATATTACAACCGGAATTTGGCATATACACACAACAGGTTATTAATAATGCACAGGCTCTGGCACAGGCATTGGTAGCCAAAGACTACCACGTAGTATCCGGCGGAACGGACAACCACCTGGTATTGATAGACCTGCACAATAAAAATATTACAGGTAAAAAAGCTGAGAACACCTTGGTACAGGCTGATATTACACTCAATAAAAATATGGTACCTTTCGATGATCGTTCTCCTTTTGTTACTTCGGGCATAAGAATAGGTGTACCTGCTGTCACTACACGTGGGCTGAAAGAAGAACACATGGCCCAGATAGTAGACTGGGTAGACCGTGTACTTATGAATCCTGATAATGAAAGTGTTATTGCCGCAGTAAAAGGTGAAGTAAATGAATTCATGACCTCTTTCCCAATGTATACGGGAGAGCTTTCAGCAGTTTCATAATAAATGGTTAATAACCATTATTTGTACACGCTTAACAGCTGCTTTACGTATTTTCGCTTGTTAAGTGTATAAAGTATTATAATGACAAAAAGGATATTCCGTTTTGCTGGGTTATTGGCGTTGATATTATTGTGGGTAAGTCAACCCGCGTCAGCGCAGAAAAGGAAGAAAAAGGACAACGAGGAAAATGAAGTTGCGGTCAGTATCTATGATGTGGATACGCTCATCAATCCTATACCATTACAGAGGCAATTATGGCACGATGGCAGAGGGCATATTGACGAATTTCAGAAAAGAATTGATGAAGCCGATGGTGCGCTGGATGGTAAGGTAACGGTGAAGGATGATACTGTTTTTAGCAGGCTCTTCACCGAATCTTTGCTGAAAGATGTTGACCATTTGGAAATAATGATCGAGAATCTCCCTCCGGAACTGCCTGGCTGGGACGCCCGATTGGAACACAATAATAAACTGCGCTACCTGCAGCAGGTAGACGATCTACTGAAACGGTATCTATCTGATCCTGCTCCCGATGGCTATTTCTACAAAAGACTTACCACTAATCTACGCGAGTTCATTATTGCACACTATGAAGGTAGAATGTCCAGCTTCATAGACGACAATATAAATGTGTATACCCTGAACAACTGTAACCAGATACTGGATACAGGCAATATGGACAGGCAGTTTCTTTACCGCGAAATGGGGAGGAAAGAACCTTCAATGATGATCGACAGGTTGAGTGAGTTTGCACAGCATTCATATGCCTGCGATATTATTGCTGCAGCTGCCAGGGTAGTACCCAACAAAGTATTCAACTATGCTACCTCTACAAGCTACATACGTTATGCAGTAGAACGCTGCCCCGACCCACTCGTGCAAACAATTGTAAAAATTGCACGTTTCTCTAAATCTCCGCTAAGGGCTATGCCTTTTCTCAACGACATTTTTACCGGAAGAAAGACAATACAGGAAATAGACGTGATCACTGCGAACGAAGACCTCTTTTACCAAAACCTGGTACGTCTAAAACTGGAAAATGTTGGCCTTGCGGGAGATACTTACACTGACGAACTGCACTACCGCGGTTTGAGGTATATACGCGAAATGAATGATCTGCATGAAGAAAAACCTCCGGTTCGCTTCAAATGTATTAACGGGCTGGCACCCGAAGTACTGTATTTCATCATGGTATATGGCCAGGATGAAATATACACCAGTAGCTTTGTAGGCACCTTCAACCGTATGATGGAGCGCATGGGTAATATGCACGGAGACCAGTTACTGGACATGGTACACAGGGATAAATTCAGAACTTTTATACGCATGTGCGCAGGCTACAACACTTTGGATCGTTTCCTTGGCACCATGGACTCAACCAGGCGTATTTCTGTAATGACAGACTTTATCGCCGGCCTTGGACATGGCAAAGAAGACGACTTGGAAGATGCAGTGGATGTTGCAGACGCATTTGGCAGTATCAAAGATGAGAACCTGGCCAATTTTCTGCGCAACGAGGTAAAATATAACTACGAACAATCTTACAGGGAAGGCAGCAAAAAAGGAGTGATCGTGTACGGCTTGCTGGCGACCTTATTTGAGGGTACCAAGAACAACGACAACAGTGATGCGGTGCAGGCACAATCATCCAAGCTGAAATTGCCTCCTATCAACCTTGTTCCCTATAACAAGCTGACCAGTGATCAGGATAAAGTCGTTTACGAACAATTCTTCTTTTACGGTGACGAAGATGGTGCAGCATCTTACAATAGCTTCCTGACCAACTTTAAAGACAGAACCAAATGGGCTATTGAGAAAACCGAATACTGGACCAAGATCACTTCTATCTCCGGCAAACCGATTGTGGTATTTGCAAATATGCCATTGGAAGAACCCGAAGATGAAGTAGCCGTAGCCAAAACATGCGAATATCTGGCAGCCAACAATATCCACCCAACTGTATTGGTACACAGGGGGCACAGTTACCACCTCCCACTGACAATTGACAGAATATCAAAAGAAAACAAGATCGTGATCCTGGGGTCTTGTGGTGGATACCACAACCTGTCAACCGTACTTGCTAAAGCGCCGAATGCAAACATAATATCTTCTAAACAAACCGGTGCTATGAGCATCAATGAGCCTATTATTAAAACCATTAACGACCAGATATCTGCAGGACAGGACATCAACTGGATCAACACATGGGCTGGCCTTAGTGGCCATTTCGACCAGGTGCGCGGGCCATATAAAGAGATGTTTGATGACTATGTGCCACCACACAAAAACCTGGGTGCCATATTCATTAAAGCCTATCGCAGGCTGTTCAACGCTGATATGTAAATCGTATTAAATGGGAGAGATAAGGCTGAAAGATATTAGCACCCGGGCACCGAAAGGCTGGGATAAGGATGAAACCAAAAACAAGCTTACGGCTATACTTACAGAGCTGGATGAACTGCAAAACCTGCTGTATGCTGAAAATAAGCATAGCATACTTATTGTTCTGCAAGGAATGGACGCCAGCGGCAAAGACGGGCTTGTCCGCGATGTATTCAGCCATGTCAATCCAAATGGCGTAAGAGTATATTCATTTAAGGTTCCTACTGAGCTGGAACTCTCTCACGACTTCCTATGGCGTGTACACCAGGTCACCCCACCCAAAGGCATGATACATGTCTTTAACCGTTCTCATTACGAAGACATACTGGTCACAAGGGTACATAATATGATTGATGATGCAACAGCCATAAAACGCATCAAAGCCATAAACGATTTTGAGAACCTGCTGGCCAATCATGCCAACACCCATATACTGAAATTCTACCTGCATGTATCGCAAGAGGAACAGCACGACAGGCTTGAAGAAAGGCTGAAAATACCCCGCAAAATGTGGAAATATAACTCCAGGGATTTTGACGAATCCGCACTATGGGATACTTATATGAAGTATTATGAAGAGGCATTTAATGCTTGTAGCGATATTCCATGGCATATTGTCCCATCCGACCAGAATTGGTACAAATCCTACTTCATAGCCGAAAAGCTGCGCAACCTGCTCAACGGCCTGAACATGAAATACCCCGGTATTAAGAAGTAGCTTCCAGGAACTCCTGCATCAACTTATTGGTCTGTTCAGGCTTTTCCAATTGCAGGAAGTGCCCGCAACGAGGCAACATTTCGAGCCTTGCATGAGGTATCTGTGCTACACCACGCTCGGCAAGGTTACGGGTAGACATGAAGTGCAGTTTATTATTGGGTATCAATGCGTCTCTCTCTCCAAATATGACTAACACCCTCTGCTGGATGGTCTTTAGTTGATCAAATACAGGTTCTTCCATCATCCCCATAATGCAGGCTTCTATCATTTTCCGGTATTGCACCATTGGTTGTTTGTTCATCAGGTCTACCAACTCCTGCACCATTCCATCCATTTTTGATGGGTAGTTCATGAAACTTGCCTTTAGAATCTGCCGTAAACTGTTCTCCTCTGTCGAGAACATATCCAGGAAATGAATACTGGCGGAGTATATTGTACGCTCAATATGCGAATAGGTCTCAAAACCGGCAGGCGCACATAATATCATCTCCTTGCAGACAGTCGGGTGATTAATAACCAGGTTCAACAATACATGCCCGCCCATACTATGCCCAACAGGCACCACATTATCCAGCCCAAGTTGCAGCATGAAATCATATACACATCCTGAATAAAAGTTGATACCATAAGGATAATCGCCGCCGTCAGAGTAACCATTGCCCGGCAGGTCAATTGCTATACAGCGATAACGGTCTTTCAGCGCTTCGATATTGAATGCCCATGTCTGGGCATACGTGGCAAGTCCATGAACAAATAGTAAAGTCTTGTCTCCCTTACCCTCGTCTATATATGCCACATTGCAGCCATTGGAAAGGCGTACATAATGCTGTGTATATTTAGTTATCGTTTCAAACATGATCTAATAAAACAGAAAGGCGTACCAAATAAGTACACCTTTCTGTAATATAGTACTTAAAGTGCTGATCAGCAACGTTTAATAACCCATTTTGCTACAGCAGGGCCCAATTCTTTCTGAGACTTACCACCTACAAACACGCCAATATGCCCGCCTGGGAAAGCATATTCTTCCTTGTCCTTGCTACCTATCGCCTTCATTACAGGCAGTGTACTGTCATTAGGTATGATCGTATCCTCCGTTGCATATACATTCAGGTACGGTACAGTCATATTCTTCAAGTCTACCTTGCGGCCACCTAGTTCAAATTCACCTTTTATCAGCAGGTTATCGCGGAACAGGTCTTTTATGTATTTGCGATACATCTCGCCCGGCATTGAAGGCAAGTCACCCTTCCATTTTTCCATGCGCAGGAAGTTCATCATTTTAGCTTCATCACCAAGGCTGTCCATTACACCCAGGTATTTGCTGATGTTCATACTAGGTTTCAACATACCAAAAGCACTGTCTATCATATCGCCGGGTATAGTACCTACAGCATCTACCATAGCATCTACATCAATATATTTTGCCCATGTATACAGCATGCAGTTGCCACCCGGCTCAAAATCGAACGGTGCCACATATGTAGTCAGCGAAGCCAGTTTTTCAGGATACAGGCTGGCATATATCATACTATACGTACCCCCCTGACAGATACCCATCTTGTGTATCTTATCCACCCCATTGCTCTTGCGGATGAAGTCTACCGCGTCGTTCATATAACCATCAATGTAATCTTCCATTGTCAGGTAACGATCAGCCTTTGTCGGGTAGCCCCAATCCATGATGTAAATATCCAGGCCTTCGTCCAGCAGCTTCTTCATCAGGCTGCGGTCCGGTTGCAGGTCCAATACGTCGTGGCGGTTCAGCATAGCGAAAGACACCAGCACGGGGGTGGCGCACTTTGGCTTGCTGTCGCGTGTGTAATGGTACATACTTACGTGGTCGCGCTGCCAAACTTTTTCTTTAGGTGTGGTAGCTACTTCTACATCCTCAATACTCTGTAAGGTTTCGTAACCTTTGGCCAGCTTTTGCGTAGTTGCACTCAACTCTTCGGCCAGCGCTGCGGGGTTCCAATTCATAGTAAATTCTAAAATTTGCGCGAAGGTATGGAGATTTTTTTAAATAAATCCAACTTCGCAAATGAGATAATACTCTAGTAATATACGAAAACGGGCAGCCTGTGTCAAATAATTGATTTTAGAATGCGATGTATTGTTGTTACTGTGATGATTGTGCATTTTCATGATTTGGGGATTATTTTATTGAAAACCAAATAGTTACATTCTAATTTGTTAAGTTTTGTTATTAAAAAACGGCTGTTTTTGTTGCATTATGTTTCAAATAGCACAGACATACCAACAGCCACACATAACATACAAATATACATAATTTTGACCTTATAAAAAACACTCAATACTTAGTGATGAGCCTAAATTCTGAGGAATGCCCCCGGTACGCTCTTCATCCACCAGAAGAACACTCACTCTGCAAAACAACACAGGGAGCTAAAGCCCCCTGTGCACCATACTTATAAAAAATAACTTACCTGACTGAAACAATGGGACAATTGACATTAGCCACACCTGTTGCCAGGATATTAGCCATCTGCGCCTGTGATAAATTGCCAACGTTCATAAAGTCCGCATTATCATACACATTCACGTTCCACAACGGTGAATAACCATTGTCTGACGGAATGGTTGCTACTACATTATGTGTTTGCGCGCTACCCATTTCTGAGACGAAACCTGATGGCGGACCACCGCCCATCATATCTGGATTAATGTTGAAGGTGACAAATATGGGCGATAATGGTACTGCCGAACCGGAAAGTTTCCTCTCGGTAAAGGAGAAATAATACACCACTTTGCCCTTGTACCAGCCCATAACCAGGCCGGCAGGTTCACTCGTCAGACGCCTGGTAGCTTTTGAGCCTTTGGGCACAACCGGGCAGTTGACCAGCATATCAGTTGGTGTCATTGCATAACCTTTATCCGTAATTTCAGCGAAACTGGTAACAGTATTGGCCACATAATCGGCAGGCACGGTCACTTTTATCACCTTCCAAAAATCATTATACCCTGCGTCACCCGGTATTACATCTATAATATTCAGTTGACCTGATACCGGATCGCTTGCCCCATCTTTGAACAATACGTATATCGGTGCAGGCTGAACCGGCTGTACATCAAAATTGTAATATTCCACCATCTGGCCATCAGGTCCTAAGCCCTTTGTTATAAATGGCTCTCCTTTATCATAATCAATGGCTTCGTTGGGTCCCGGCAAGCCATTATTGGCATCGCGTACCATAAGCATACCCGCGCTTGAACTGAAACGGTCTACAGACACCTCTTCTGCCGTTGCCGGGTCTTTACCCATCTCCATAGTTGAGACAGGAGTAATGTTGTTATTTTCTTTTTTACATGATGCCATTACCACGATGGCTGCTGATAACAATAAAATACTTCTTTTCATAATCCTTGTTCTATGTCTTTTGAATAAATGTCATTAACAAATACCATAAATCATGGTACTATTCTATACAGATACAGGACAATTCCGTATTGTTTGCCGGTATTGTTCGGGAGTAACACCACACTGCTTTTTGAAAAATCGGTTGAAGTAAGCAGGATCGTTGAAACCCAGTTCGTAGGATATCTCTTTTACCGTATCATTTGTAACGAACAACTGCGACTTGGCATCCAGCAACAACCTGTCGCCCAGCAACTCTGTAAAATTCCTGCCGGTAGATCTTTTCACCAGCTTGTATAAGTACGACTCGGAAACATGCAGGTTATCGGCATAGAATTTGAGTTTACGTTCATTCCTGTAATGTTCGCCCACCAATTGCCGAAATTCCGACATCCTTGTAACGTCATTACCTGCATCTGCCCGAATGCTACAAGCCGGCCTTGACCTTTTGATACGCACTGCATGAACAAGTATCTGCTTAATATAACATTCCAACATATCCAGCCTGCCCGCTTTATTTGCAGACAACTCATACAACATCTGCTGCACTATTGCATTGAATATGCTCAATTGATCTGTAGTGACATTGAGTATAGGAGGCTCGTATATTGAATTAAACAAAGTACCGTTACAGCCGATCTCACTATCGTGTTGCTGTATGCAAAACACATCCGCATTGAACTGTATAACCGAGGCTCCGCCCAAAGGCATACCCGAAAATACTACCGGCTGGTAATGAGTAAGAAAACACAGGGCATGTCCCTCAACATACACATCTGCACCATTTACTAATACAGACCCATGGTTATCTTTCAGAATAAGTACACTTAACAGGTCTTTCCTGTACTCCAGGTCGTGACATTCCCGGGTTAATTCGTCAGTAATATTCAGCACACATAACGGGTGTTGTAGTCTGGCCAGCATAATAAAGCAGTTTTGGTTCTGATATTCACCCGCCAAGCAACATTATATAGACACTTGGCGGGTTAAGTGGTATGACGAATAAAAAGGCCAAACCTTATCATCACCAATTCCTATGACAAAAATGTGACAATACTAATACCATAAAAAACGAGAGTAACACAGAAGCATCACTCTCGTTTTCGTAAACATCTAAAAATTACTCTTTGTTAAGACACAGGCTCACCCTTCAATATGTTGACGGCAAGGCGGTATTTTCCCTTATTAAATTCAAGGCATTCGTCGCGTTTTAACTGTAACAGGCATGGCATAATATTATCCATATGAGTATTCAGCTCTTGCGCCAGGTCAGTAAGCAGTATCCAGTTGTGTTGTGCATTTTTGTTAGTATTCATTACTAACAGTTGTTTCATAACTTCCTCTAATGACGGTTTCATAAAAATAGGTTTGTGTTGTATGTTAAGACGGAGAAACGTTACGCTTCGTTAGGCTGTAACTAACTGTTTAACAATAACTTGACACAAACACACCTAAATAATGACAATTGTATAATCAGGGGTTAATAGATAGCATAAAAAGGCTACATATTATTCTTCCAGTTCCTTTTTCAACCATTTGGTAGCATACTGTAATGCATAGGGCCGCATCTGGTAGGGATATGTTTCATAGCGGTTGTTGTCTTCATTCATTGAATATCCCTTTTGCACCAGGCTATCAGTTGTATACATCATATCCAGCGCTGTTCTCTTATCGCCCATCTGCCACAAGCATTGTGCTTTGTAAAACAGCGCGTCCGGAAAGGTAGGGTTCAGTTTCAGTGCCTGGTCAAAACATTCTATTGCATTAGCCTTGTTTTCCTCCTCGTACCATGTAATACCCAGGTAAAACCAATGCAGGTGGTGTGTCCAATCTGCGCCTAGTTTTGCTGTCCGCTCTTCAATACATTTCTGCAAAAGGTAACGGGCAGAATCTACGTGATTCAATTGCAGGTGGCATAATGCTTCGTAGAAATAATAGGGATGGTCCATAACTCCGCTATTACCATTCAAGACTGTTGCACCATAAAAATCCTCAAGTGCAGCACGATACTGTTTGCTGAAGATACAATTAATGAATCCACGGTATTCCAGCCAACGACCGGGGTCATACTTTACCGCACTATCCAGGAAAGGAGCTGCCAGTTCGTGCTTCATGGCTTTGCTAAGAGGCATTGCCTTCTGTTGCCAGAAATAAGCATTCCAGGGCATAATAGCCAGGGCACTATCTAAATACAACTGCCGCAGCTCAGAGCCCAACCTTACGTGGTTTGCTTTTACCCAATATTCATCCACCTTGGTAGAATCCTCATGAGACAATTTGTGTGGCGGGTACTTACTATCGGTTTGTGCAAAACCTGCTGACAGATACACGCAAGCGGCAAAGAGTAGTATATTTTTCATAAGAGCATGTTCGAGTGTACCTATAAGACGCTCCTGAAGATGCAACAAATAGTTAAAGGCCTGTTTAACTTGTGTTAAATGCTATGCATTTTGCAGTGTGGCTATATCCAGCTTTCTCATTTTAAGCAATGCCTGCATGGCTCTCGCCGATTTCTCAGGGTCTTCATGATACAACAATTGTTCTAGTGACGCAGGAACTATCTGCCACGACAAGCCATACTTGTCCTTCAACCATCCGCACATACTTTCTTCTCCCCCATCTGCCGTCAGGCTTTCCCAGAAATAATCTATTTCCTCCTGGTCTTTGCAGTGAACAAAAAACGAAACCGCTTCAGTAAATTTGAACATCGGTCCACCATTCAGTCCCATAAAGCGTTGTCCTTCCAACTCAAAAGTGGCTGTAAATGCAGGACCGTCAGGTGTTTGCCTGTGTATATTAACAACCTGTGCATTTTTGAAAACCGATGTATAAAATGTGATCGCTTCTTCCAGGTTGTTGTCAAACCATAAGAATGGTGTTATCTTATTCATAATGTTTCATTTTAGTGTGATATAACGGAACAAAAGTAAAACAGCGAATACAACATTACATGGTGGAAAAGCGACAATGGTAATGGGTTTTTACGGCATCCTGTTCTTTACCTCTACATCCAGGTGTGGCATGGCACCTATATTCAGTGTTGCTGTAGTTATCTTGACCTTACTGTGTGGTTTTTCTATCTCAGCTAATATCTGTGTGAACAATTCTGTCTTCGTCCTGCGCCTGCGCTTATACAATACTACATAACGCAAAGTAAACTCCACCCAGTTCTCATTAGCAACAACAGATACCATAGGTGCCGTTTGAGCATCTTCCAGTTTGTACTTATACAACATGCTGTTCCATTTCTCTTTAGACTCTGTTGTCAGGTCGCCCGCCACATGTCCGGCTACGTCCAGCAGTATCTTCTCAGCCTGTGCGTAATCACTTCCATACTGTACGGGAATTTTTATCTCATCCCACAAAAAAGGGAACTCTCCTGAATAATTGAATACAGGCTCTTTGAACACAAAACTATTAGCTACAAATACGATGCGGCCATTGTACAGGTCACCATCTACCCACTCTCCTGTTTCCATGATGGTAGTACGCAGCACACCAATATCTACTACATCACCTTTTATACCTCCTACCTGCACACGGTCGCCTGTTTTATAAAAACCGGCAAACATGATAGTAAGCCAGCCCGCAACCGAAGCTATTACTTCCTGCAACGCAATAGCGATACCCGCACCTGCTACACCAAACATAATAGTCAGGCCACCTAGTTTATCTCTGTATATGATAGTCAGCAGAATGACCATTAGCATATAACCCGCAAAGTCCAGCATCTTCCGGGTTTTATACTTGTAATCATTGTTACTGATATGGCCAACGAGCCTTCTTTTAATGAACCGGATAATGGTCCAGATAATAGCGACACCTAAAATAAGCACTGCCAGCTTACCTATTGTTTCGTTGTAGAGATACTTATTGATAAAATCATCAAAGTTCATATACAAGTAGATTATGAATAAACACAAGAATATTGATATAGTAAACTAACGATTTACCCGAACAAATGTTGAATAAATTAAGGGAAAGATATTCCGGCTGGTAAAATATGTTAGTCGAAAGACTGGTTGGAAGCTGCAGCGATCTTGGTGAGCCTTTCATACTCCGATGCAGAAAGGTCGTTAAAAAAGAAATGGATCGGATCAATCTTTTCTCCGTTCTTGATGATCTCGTAATGTACGTGCGGACCGGTACTTTTTCCCGTACTGCCTACCCAGCCTATCACTTCTCCCCTCCTTACACGGTCTCCCGTCCGCACTTTTACCTTTTTCATATGCCCGTATAAAGAACTATAGCCGTAACCGTGACTGATGACCACATTGTTGCCATAACCACCGTTGTCATACCCTGACTCTTTTACTACGCCATCACCCGTAGCGTATATGGGTGTTCCGGTTGCTGCAGTAAAATCAATCCCGGTATGCATCTTAGGTGTTTTATATATCGGGTCAATACGATATCCAAAGCCCGATGCAACGCGATCCAATGTACGGTTGGAAACAGGCTGTATGGCTGGTATAGATGCCAGCATGCGCTCTTTGGTCTCTACCAGCTTTTGCAACGTGTCGTAAGAGTTTGCCTGCAACTCCAGTCGCTTGCGCATATGCCCAATAGCATCCTGCATGCTGCTTATCAGCTCATTCGGGTTAGCATAGGCATACATCAATGGGTCAGTATTGCTATAGTCTTTACCCAACCTTACACTATCAGGTAGTGGCGCCGCCTCAAATACGGCCCTGTAAATATTGTTATCCCGGTGCTCTAAATGAGTAAGCGATTTGTTGATGTCATCCAACTCATTGCGCAGATCGGTGTAGCCCTGACGCAACACCTGCATTTCGTCTTTAAGCTGCTTTTCTTTAGGGGAATCTAAGAACTGAAATGCAATAGCCACGATGATTGTCGCTGTTACCAGCGCTGCAGACACAAAACCACCTATCCGCAAAAGCCTGGTTTTCCAGGACAGTTCCAGTTTCTCAAAACGATGTGTATCTGTGTTATAATAATATTTCCTGACCCGCTTCAAATCCCTTGATTAACAGGTAAAAATAGCTTTTATGCCCATAAATTCAGAACAAAATACAATTCCTGCTTCACCTTTTAACAAAACAAAAAAAACGCACTTTATTCCACCCATCAATACTTAGCCATATTTTACTAATATATAGTAACTATATACTTCAAAACGCTGATAGGAGCAAGTACAAACTACTTGTTTATTTGTCCACCATGCCCCTGCCTGTTTTTAAAGATGCTGAAAAAAAGTACGGCAGGATAGTTGAATAGGCTGTCAAATATCCTCATATATGTCCGGCCACAATGAGCATTCCGAAATAATGCAAAAAAATACGGCCCCGCAAACAGGGCCGCTTTGCTTTCGCTAAGGGGTAGCAGGGTGTATCAACTACCCGCTACAAAAGTACTCTTGCTCCAGAGGTAACACTATACCACACATAGGGTAAATATGCATAGGTGGCAGCACGGATAAAAGCCTTATAATAAAATAGCGACAGATTACGTTCTATATACGTTATATCAGAAAATACGCATTTATGAAATATTTGATGCTACTTTTATTTGCTACCACTCTGCTTGTATTCTCATCATCCTGCACAAAACAGGAAAGTGGCTTTACCAGCACTGCATGCAAGGGCGGTTGCGTGACAAAAACAGGTGTTATTTCCCGACAGGGGCCTACTACCTATCAGTACGGTACACATATACTCACAACAAATAGCGGAGAAGAATATATATTAGTCAGTACCATAGTTGATTTAGACAAACGGGTAGAACAAAAGTGCATTGTATTGATGGAAGACCTGCATTATTCTGCCGAAGGCGGGCCTGCCCTGTATAATGTCACTGTTATCCGGCCATCTCTCTGAAAGCTTAAACTAATCTTTAACACATTGGCGTGACAGTAAAACAACTGCCATTTTGTTATATTTGCCAACTTCAAGACGATAGGGCAAACAAATGCGCAGTATTTACATAAAAGAGATCAACTCATTCTTCAGCTCAATTGTAGGCTATGTGGCCATACTGGTGTTCCTGGTAGCCTGCGGCCTGTTTTTATGGGTATTCGAAGACTCAAGCATCCTGGCTTACGGGTATGCTACTATGGACAGGTATTTTGAACTGGCACCTTGGCTGCTGGCACTGCTGATACCCGCCATAACCATGCGTTCGTTTGCCGATGAGTTCAAGGGAGGCACCATAGAATGGCTGTCTACCAAACCTCTTACTGACTTTGACATAATAATGGGTAAATACCTGGCATGTTTCACCTTAGTGGCCTTTGCACTGTTACCCACACTTATATATGCTTATACCATTAACAACCTTGCTTTAATTGATAATAAAGTAGATTTTGGCGCCATAGCAGGTTCTTATTTCGGATTATTGTTCCTGGCAGGCAGTTTTACCGCAATAGGTATTTTCTGTTCTTCACTGACCAACAACCAGGTGGTTGGATTCCTGGTATCATTATTTGCCTGCTACCTGTTGTACAGCGGCTTCGACTCACTGGCAGCACTGCCCTCTTTTGCAGAAGGCATAGACTATTACTTGTCAATGGTGGGCATGGCATTTCATTACAAGTCTATCAGCCGCGGATTAGTGGACAGCAGAGATGTCATTTACTTTTTGTCCATTATAACACTATTCATGGCATTAACACGTTTTTCACTGAACAGTCGCACCTGGGATACAGCAACCCAGGATTAATTCTTTTATGGCAACAAACGAATCGAAAAAAAGAAAGTTACAAAAAAGGCAGGCCATCACCCGACTTGTCATTCTGTCTGCCATACTTATCTGTGTTAATATGCTGGCAGTAAGGTTCCATTGGGGGCTTGACCTGACTAAAGAAAAGAAGTTCACCCTAACGAATGAGACCAAACAGGTGCTCAGGAATATGGATGATGTGGCAGTCATCACAGTATACCTGGATGGTAAATTCCCGGCAGGCTTCCAAAGGCTGAAAGAAGCTACCCGTGAACAGTTGCAGGCATTCCGTGATGTTGCCGGCAGCAATATCAAGTTCCAGTACATGGACCCGTTTGCCGGAAAATCTGACAAGGAAAAAGAGGCCGTTTATGTTAAACTTTCCGAGAAAGGGATATTCCCTGTCAACCTGCAGGTACAGGGCGAAGAAGAAGGTTACTCAGAGCGTTTCATTTTCCCATGGGCATTAGTTCAATATGCAGGCAGGGAAGCTCCCATAAGGTTGCTGGAAAACAAACTGGGCATGGACGCACTAGCCAACCTCAACTATTCCGAATCGCAGTTGGAATATAAGTTTGCCAGTGCCATACATAAACTTAAAAACCCTACCAAAACACAGCTGGCCTATATTGTCGGCCATAACGAAACATTAGGACTAAACAGCTATGACCTGCTCAACTCATTAGCTGAACAATACATTGTTGACACTTTTGACCTGACCGGCAACTTGTATATACCTTCTTTCTACAAAGCGATCATCATCAATCGTCCAACTGCTCCCTTTGAGGATAAAGACAAATTCAAAATAGACCAGTATGTGATGAATGGGGGCAAAGTGCTGTGGGCGATAGACCAGTTGAATACACCAATGGACAGCCTGCAGGCGAATGGTTCCGTTATTTCGGTTGACTATGGTTTGAATCTCGACGACCAGCTATTCAAATATGGGGCGCGTATCAACAGTACCCTGGTAGAAGACAGGCAATGCGCCCCGATGCCGATCATGTATGGCCAGCCGGGAGACAACCAACCAAGAATGGAACTCAGGGAATGGATGTACTTCCCCGTGTTCATTCCTGATGCCAACCACCCGATCGTAAAAAACCTGGACGGGGTATTAGGAATGTATGTAAGTACCATAGATACACTAACCAACCCTGAGGTACATAAAACTGTATTATTACATTCTTCCAAATACAGCAGGAAGACCAGTGCTCCCGCACGTGTCAGCCTTAGCATGCTGCAGTACCCACTGGATGCAATGTTCAAAACACCGAAAACACCGCTACCTGTTGCCATACTTATGGAAGGGAAATTCCAGTCGCTGTTCCACAACAGGCTACACCCTAACTTTCTGAAGGTATTACAGGACTCCCTGAAACGTAACTTTATTCATGCCTGCGATACAGAGAACAGCATGATAGTGATCGCTGATGGCAACATGCTTGAGAACGACTTTTCGTCAAAAACAGGCCCTATGGAGATGGGCTTCTGGAAGTTTACCGACACAAGATTTGCCAATAAAACATTTGTACTAAACTGTATTGAATACCTGACAGACAATAGCGGACTGCTAAGCGCAAGGACAAAGGATACCAGGCTTCGCCTGCTGGATGCCAACAGGATAAAAACTGAAGGACAGAAATGGCAATTTGTCAATATAGGCCTACCGGTAATACTGGTGTTGATATTTGCTTCAGCCTACCTGTTCTTCCGAAAAAGGAAATATGAAAAACCGGCAAATAATCAAAAGTAAGAGAACAGGAAGATGCGTAAGACAATTATATACATAGCTATATTAGGCATATTGGGGTTCGGGGTATGGTATTTCTTATTTAAGGACAACAATATATTCGGTGAGAAAGAAGCAGGCTTCACGATAGTTGACACCAGTGACGTATATAAAATATTTCTTGCCGACCAAAGTGGACACACCATATCACTCCGGAGAGGTAATAACGGCTGGCTGGTGAATGATACCTACAAAGCCAGCAAACGCATGACAGACAATCTGCTATCTACCTTTCATGAGCAATTTGCAGCATATCCGGTACCGGAAAATGCGCATAACCATGTTATCAAATCACTTGCCGGAAGTGCAGTAAAAGCCCAGGTGTTCAACAAAAATGGTAAAATGATCAGCACATTTTATGTTGGAGGACAGGCTACGAACAATACAGGAACTTATATGCTGATGGAAGGCGCAAGACGTCCCTATGTTGTACAATTACCCGCATATACAGGTTACCTTACTCCCAGGTATAGTGTCAACCTGAAAGAGTGGAGAGATAGAACGGCAATAAATATTGCACCCGAAAGCCTAAGGTCTGTAGAAATAAAATACCTCACTGAATCAGAATACCTGAACAGTTTCAGCATGACACGCAGCACTGATGGCACATTTACAGTACAACTGCACCCGGAACTAAGCATACGAGGTGAACAGAATAAAAAAAGAATGTCTGCATATTCAGGATTTTTTCAACAAGTTGGTTTTGAAGGATTCCTTGCCGGTGTTACCGGTCTTGACTCTATAATTGCTTCGGCCACGAAACGCTGCGAGATATCTGTTGAAGATATGAACGGGCAGGACACCAAAATAGATGTGTACTGGATGCCGGTGAATAAACGCAGCAAGAACCTGGCTACATCCAGCCCCGGCACACCCGACGAATATGATGCTGACCGCTTTTACGGCGTGATCAATGACTACAAAGATACAGTCATTTTGCAGTCGCAGACCTTTGATAAGATACTCCGTAAAGGGTATGAATTCTACGAAGATGATCAGGAGTAGGGGTTGTGAATGCCTAACAATATTAATGCCGTAATAATTTTATTAACGGTACGAAATCAGTAATTTACTGTCCCTGACACCAGACAATAGCCGTAACATGCTCAAAACAATACCCGCAACGGAACAAAAAAAAGATATACAAACAGTATGCTTGTGGGCGCAAGGTACATGGTTGCAACAATGTGGCAACAATAACATAGAGGAATTGTGTATAGATAGCCGCAAGATAGCACATCCTGAAACAGCACTTTTTATTGCCATAACCACCCGCCACCGTGACGGGCATTCATTCATAGGCAGCGCATACGACAAAGGAGTAAGAAACTTCCTGGTAACAACCGATGTAGATACCGGCGCATACCCTGATGCCAATTTTATCAAAGTAAAAGATACTGTCGCTGCCCTGCAACAAATAGCAACGGCCAATCGTAAACGATATGACATTCCCTGCATAGGTATTACAGGCAGTAACGGCAAAACCATCATTAAAGAGTGGTTATACCAGTTATTGTCTGCCGATTATAATACGGTGCGTAGCCCCAAAAGCTATAATTCACAGATAGGCGTGCCTATGTCTGTATGGATGATGGACAAACAACACCAACTGGCCATTTTCGAGGCAGGCATCTCCCAACCGGGGGAAATGGAAAAGCTGGAACGTATCATACATCCTACCATCGGAGTATTTACCAACATTGGCGAGGCGCATAGCGAAGGTTTCCTGAACAACAGGCAGAAAATAAAAGAAAAACTGCTGCTGTTCCGCTATGCCAAACACCTGGTATATTGCAAAGATCACCAAGAGCTGAATCAAAGCATTGTAGAATACCTGCACCAGGTAAGGAATGAAGATGAAAAAGACAATATTCAGCCTTTTAAATGGTCATACAAAAACGATGCTGACCTGCACATAATAGCTGTGAACAAGGATAATGGCTCAACAACTATTGAAGCCCGCTATAATAGTACTGACATATCTATAACTATCCCCTTTTCAGATCCTGCATCTATTGAGAATGCAATTCATTGCTGGTGCGTATTGCTGCTCATGAGGGTTCCACAGGAAAAGATAACTGAACGTATGCTACACCTTGCCCCGGTAAGTATGCGCCTGGAGCTGAAACATGGCATTAATGATTGCACCTTCATCAACGATACATATAATTCTGACCTTACTTCACTACTTATTGCACTTGAATACCTGGAACAACAACGCCAGCACCAGCATCATACTGTGATACTATCTGACATGCTGCAGATAGCACGCCCTGACGGGGAGCTTTATGAAGAAGTGGCCGACATACTGGGTAGCAAACATATTCAGAGGTTCATAGGTATAGGACCTGCATTGTATAAAAACAAAGCCCCTTTCCGTAAGCATAAAAGGATGAGGAGCATCTTTTTTAAATCAACGGATGATTTTCTGAAGAACTTCCACCTGATAACTTTCAACAACGAGGCTATACTCCTGAAAGGTGCCCGTATGTTCAAATTCGAACGGATAAGTACCTTGCTGGAGCAAAAGATACACCAGACGGTCATGTCCATCAACCTGTCGTCGCTGACACACAACCTGAATGTGTTCAGGCGCAGGCTGAAGCCGGGCGTAAAAACCATGGCAATGGTCAAAGCCTTCTCTTATGGCAGTGGCAGTTACGAGATAGCCCACAGGCTGCAATATGCCGGCGTTGATTACCTGGCTGTTGCTTATACAGATGAAGGTATCGCACTGCGCAAAGGAGGTATCACCATGCCCATTATGGTGATGAGCCCGGACACCCAGACTTTCGACAGGATGATAGCCTGGAAGCTGGAACCTGAAATATTCAACATGCGCTCATTGCAGGCGTTCCTGCAAATAGCGCAGACATTACATATCGAACAATACCCGGTACATATCAAACTGGATACGGGTATGCACCGCCTGGGCTTCAATCCTGATGAGATAGGCGAGCTGACCAACACTATCAAGGACAGTGAACTGCTGAAAGTGGTGAGCATATTCAGCCACCTTGCTGCCAGTGAGGACCCCAAGGAAGACAACTTCACCCGTGGGCAGGCAGAAAAATTTGAGGCCATGTGTGCCGAGATAAACAAAGCACTCACTTACAAGCCTGTCCGCCATATATGCAACTCGGCTGCCATAGCCCGCCATCCTGAAATGCACTACGAAATGGTGCGCCTGGGCCTGGGCCTGTATGGCATAGACAGCAGCGGCGACCTGCAAAAAGAGCTGCAACAGATAGGCACTTTAAGAACCACCATTGCCCAGATAAGAACCGTACCGGCCGGCGAAGGTATTAGCTATGGCCATACTGACGCTGCTGATTGGGAAAGACGCATTGCTACAATTAGCATCGGTTATGCTGACGGTTACCCACGTGCCATGAGCAATGGCGAAAGCTATGTACTGATACATGGCAAAAAAGCCAAAATAACAGGCAAGGTGTGTATGGACATGTGCATGGTAGATGTAACCAGTATGCCCGAAGCCCGGGAAGGTGACGATGTCATAATCTTTAACGATGAGCTATCTGTAACACAACTTGCAGCATGGGCAGGTACTATTACCTACGAACTGATGACCGGCATCTCTCAACGTGTAAAACGCGTATACGAGAACGAGATCTAAATTCCTTATAAAAAGAGCTAACACAAATATTTAAAGGCTGTCCGGCAATCGGACAGCCTTTATTTTCAACTATTCTTTTATCATCGCAACACTCCTGTTCAGGAAGTTGGTCAGGTCTTCGCCTTTGAGCATATCCTGCGAGAGGAGTGCCAGGTCGAAGGCATGACGGGCGATGCGTATCTTATCTTCTTCGGTCGCAGCCTTGAGAATCCGGCTGATGAGCTCGTGGTTGCCATTAACAGCTACCTTGTAGTTCTCAGGCATTGCGCCAAACATAGCCATACCGTTCATCTCGGCCATCTCCTTCATACGGCGGCTCATCTCGTCCATAGTCACGGTAACAGGCAGTTCATCGGTACTGATACTTTCTACCTCTACCTGCATGTTCGGTTTATTTACCGCTTTTTCAAATATCTCTTTCACCTGCTTGCTCTCCTCTTCCGTCAGCACATGCTCAATGGCATCTGTTTTTTTGATGAGGTTGTCCATCACGTCAGAGTCCACACGCTTCAGGGATGTCTTTTCCAGCTTATAATCCAGGTAACTTACGTAGTGTTTGTCTATCGGAGAGTCCATGAGCAATACATCATAACCACGTTTCTCAGCACCCTGTATGTAGAAGTTTTGCTTCTCAGGATCAGTAGCGTATAAGTACACCAGTTGGCCGTCTTTATCTGTCTGCGCCGCTTCTACTTTTGTTTTGTATTCATCCAGCGTGTAGAACTCTCCTTTGCTGTTCTTCAGCAGTGCAAAGTCTTTTGCTTTTTCGTAGAACTTCTCATCGGTCACCATTCCGTATTTCACGAACAGGCCGATGTCGTTCCATTTTTCTTCGTACACCTTGCGGTCTTTTTTGAAGAGCTCGCTCAGCTTGTCTGCCACTTTTTTAGTGATATAGCTGTTGATCTTCTTCACATTGCTATCCGCCTGCAGGAAGCTGCGCGAAACGTTCAGCGGGATGTCCGGAGAATCGATAACGCCATGCAACAGCATCAGGAATTCGGGAACTATCTCTTTCACCTCGTCGGTAATGAATACCTGGCGGGAGTATAATTTTATCTTGTTACGTTGTATCTCGAAGTCTTTCTTCAGCTTAGGGAAGTACAGCACACCTGTCAGGTTGAACGGATAATCCACGTTGAGGTGTATCCAGAAAAGCGGGTCTTCCGTCATCGGGTACAGTTCCCTGTAAAACTCCAGGTAATCTTCGTCCTTCAGTTCAGAAGGCGCTTTGGTCCATATCGGCGTGGTATTGTTGATGATATGGTCTACCTCAACCGGTTTGGTCTTTGGCTTACCCTCTTCATCCTCACCATCCGGCTCCTGTATGGTATCGGTACCAAACTTAACAGGCACCGGCAGGAAACGGCAATATTTCTCTAATATCTCTTTCAGCTTGTATTCGTCGAGGAACTCTTTAGAATCCTCGTTGATATGCAGGATGATATCCGTACCCACCATAACGCGCTCACCTTCTGAAATTTCGAAGCTGGTGCTACCGTCACACTCCCAGCGCGCTGGCTGTGCGTCCTGCTGATAAGAGCGTGTCTGTATCTCCACTTTATCGGCCACCATAAAGGCTGAATAAAAGCCCAGGCCAAACTTGCCTATTATCTCGTTAGCATCTTTTGCATCCTTGAATTTCTCAACAAACTCAGTGGCGCCCGAGAAGGCTATCTGGTTGATGTATTTTTTTATCTCCTCAGCCGTCATACCGATACCGTTGTCGGATATGGTAATGGTCTTAGCCGCTTCGTCCAGTTTTACTTCAACAAGCGCGGGCGGCAGTTCTCCTTTGAACTCGCCCAGCGATGCCAGCCTTTTCAGCTTTTGGGTAGCGTCCGTAGCGTTAGACACCAGCTCCCTGAGGAATATCTCGTTGTCTGAATAGAGGAACTTCTTGATAATGGGGAATATATTTTCCGTATGTATGGAAATCGTACCTTTTTCTTGCATAGTGTTCATGTATTTTATCTCTGATACTATATTTATCAACTCACGTTCCAACCGGGGCAAAAATGCCATATTGACAGCGTAGGAGACATCATTCTGCCTGTCTTCTGCAATTCTGTGCGGCAGGTAAGCAGAGCTGGCAGGATGGCGACTTAACAGTTTACCGCTAAAACTGTTAAGTAAAGGGGAAAAGTGCTTTAACTGAAAGTTACTATGCGATATTACTAACTGATTGACTGTAAGTGCATTACGACACAAACTGTTAAGTATTGTTAAGTAAAATGGTAATCGTGCCGTACTTAACAATTGATGAAAAAGCCCCGCTATTTGCGGGGCTGAATATTGTGCTATATGATGATATTGGTGCCGGGGGTACATGGTTTTTGATCTTATTTAATAAAACAAATTTACATAATTATATTTAATTTATCAAATATTATTTATCATGAACTATGATTATTGTGATTGTTTCATGGGCTATGATATTTTCGGACATACCCGTATGCTGTTCAAAAGCACCTTTATCTATGGAATTATTACTCCCCGATAAGTGATGGCTTATACTTATGAATGTGACGTACTTTTTTTGAATTCGTATCATTGGCCCAAACATAGAATACAGAGTCTGACAAACACGTCAAACCGGGGAACAGCTTTTCAATTTCCTCGTTTAACAAGTCATTTTCTTGTTCTAACAGTCCTGAATTAGTTATTGGAATATCTGTAATACATGAAACAACCGGGTAAATATTGCCTTGACTGATTGTAGCCTTTAACCCAACAATACTAGTATTATTCGGGCTTGCCATTACCTGTTTAGGAAGAGTATATTTCGCCTCCATACGTTTGGTCACAATTTGCATAAAATCATTAAAATCAGGTATTACATCATACATTAAGGCACCATTGGACGGATCTAATAATATCTTACCAGCCTGCATATACAAATACGCCTGCATTAAACTATCCTCATTTAATTTTGCATTTGCCAGCTTGAATATATCAGGTCCTAACATCCCTTTGAATAAAATATACTCGAGATTAAAAATATTTAGCTCCCAATTGCCATTATTGGTTGCTTCAAACACCATACTAACCAATACCCTACCCTTCCCACTTTTATCCGGTATGGTCATTAGACATACATAAGTATTCTGACTTTGAGGACGGAGATAGTACGTGTATCCAAATGAGTTGATTGCTTCTTTAAATTGAACCGGCATTCCGGGTTTACCATGTGTCACATGCGCTTCTAACATTTTAAATATAGCTCCGTAATTCTCAAAAAGTCTATCTTCAAACTTACCTTCACCTGATGATATATTCCCCTTTAAGCTTGTGCTTGAAAACTTTGATATGCCTGCCCAATTATCGCTTTGTAGACTATTTATTATTTTTTTTGTCAGCTCATCTATCTCAGACCTGACATCCTGATTGATCTTATCGTTCAATGTAATTTCAATGTTATCAACATTACAACCGACAAAGGTCATTGTTATCAACAACAGCAATAAGCATTTATTTAAATTCAACATGATTTCCTTATAAGTAAAAGAGTAAACGAACAACTATCCAACTTTAATCGACATTGTCACAAAAGCAAAAATGCGTATTGTAATTTAGCTAAAACAATGACCAAAAAAGGAACTATGAATTGTGTGATTGTTTGATAGGCTATGATACTTTTTAGACATGTGGAGGTTTAACGTTGCAAAACACATTGTGGTGGATAAGAATTGTCATGATGTGCGAGCGTGGCGATACAATCGCCATACCAATGCATCCTCGTTGCAAACCACGACAAGTGAGGGGGAAACAATAAATATTCGAATAATTCTTTTCCTTAAATTAACCTTTGCATGACTTGTGTTAGTATTTTAGTGAATACTTTGGTCGAAACTTAAATTCACGACCGAAGAATATATTTAATCAAAAACACAGCCCAATGCTAACCGTGATATATCGTTCCGTTTTCACCCTTGTATGTGTCTGCATAATGCAAACAGTATCTGCTCAAAAGTTCTATGTAAATACCGGCAAAGTAGGGTTGCAACCGGAGCCAGGTAAAACCTATTTATTGGATATTGATACATGCAATGTAATCAGTGATACAACGAATTACACAATATACTCTTGTGTGCCTACCAGTATTGATAGTGTGTACAATGACATTGCTATCGATAAACAAGGTAACATCTGGTATGTAACAGAAGGAGGACACCTTTATAAAAGGAAACTAAACGACACAACATCATGTCAGTTCTTAGGTGATTTTACAACAAAACAGATTGCCGGGTTAGTTGCCGACACGGCAGGGAATATTTATGCTGCGGGTAATTTCACAGATACCTGCACGCTATACAAATATGACAGTACGGGCTTTCATGTATTAGGCTACTTACCCAGAGGAGTCTATTGTGCCGGCGACCTGTTTTTTTATAAATACAGGTTGTTCATGACCTCATATTACAAAACACTGGATACCGGGTTCATTACAGAAATAGTGATCCCTGCACCGGAACAAAGTTGCTATTATATGGGGCTTGGTACACTAATACCTTTTGGCGCATTTTGCATTAATGATAACAATGCAACCAGGACATTTATTACACCAGCTATTAAGCCAAATTATGATTCATCTTTATTGGTGGAAATCGATATGGACAATCGAAAAATCTTAAAAACACTATGTACATACCCTTTTTCAATCAGAGGAGCTGCAACTTATTACAACCTTACAGGAGATAGTACTCAGTGTCCGTACACGCCTAATTCTGTAACTACACTAAAAAGTTACAGAGAGACGAAGTATGTAGATGCATACAATCCCGTAAAGGATATAATACGTGTGAATACTAATTTGGATAATACAGAGATCAGGACAATCAACCTGTACGATTTATCAGGTAAAAAAATCAAATCTTTCGGCAATACTGAGTTTCCCGGGAACCTAAACATAGCAGACCTTTCTAATGGATTATATATCTTCCAGATCATTTCATCCCATGGGGAAGTGTGGAACCAGAAAGTAGTAAAATCCGATTTTTGATTCTACTTAGTATAATAATTATTGCAGGTTCCCTATGATTGGCACTAATACAAATGAACCCGAATGCACACTGTAATTTGGCAAAAACAGTGAGTACAGGGATTAGTCCGGTTATAAACTGAACTTATTTATAACCACCAGTCGCAGACCCGCGGGAGCAACGTTAAAACTGAACTCACAATTCCGTTAGGGTCTCGTGCGGAAGTTCCTTGCGGAACAAAAGCAAACTGCTCTTACTCAAGGACACAATAACCGTTGGCAACCTTTGCGGCAAGGCCATCGGCAGCTTTGCATGCAACTTTGGCATCCTTTTTTGTGAGCTTTTTATAGTAGAGTGTCTCCTGTGGCTTACCTGTATTTTTTTCTGCACACTTGCAGGTCCAATCCTTTTTGCATGACGTGATGCCGAGAATCAATATACCCAGTAATGCGATCGCTGTTGTCTTTTTCATTTTGTGATGTGTTTTATAAATCAAATTTGTGCCCGGAAGTTAATTTGAAATCGTTTAAAAAAGTTATGGTAGTGTGCAATATGGATTACCATTCTGGTCCTGCCCTCCTGATGCTTCGCTATCACGTTTCACTGCTGTTTTTGTTATAGCTTTCATGGTAAGGTTTCCTTGTGTACACTGGCAGGTGTATTCTTTTATACATTATGAGAAAGATTAGGCTAAACACCACAAAAAGACAAAGAATTAATTACACAATCAGATATCGACTTTAGCACAGTTCCGTTTTAAAGAAGAATAAAATCTATTCTGGGTACACAAAAGTCCAATTCCTTTCTTCTAAATAATCGGCATCTACATCCCATCTTTTTAACACCATATGTTCTTTGCGGACAGTCTCCCACCCGTAAAATTTAACAGTATCAGGATCAAAAAGGATAATACTAATTGTATCAGATGGAAATTTTTCTATAACCTCCCTCCATGGAACCCTACTGTCATACATAGCTACTGCCCCAGGCAAAATGCCACCTACACCCTGAGGTTTGTCCGGGATTGTAGGATTGGGATATATATCCACTTCCTGATGATATACCAACTTATTTGAGTTGTTTTGTACATAAATAGTGTAGATTATTTCGACAGGAGGTTTTTTACAACCCCAAAGAAATAATGCTAAAATACAAACTATCGTTTTCATATTAATAAACGTTATCAAAAAGCGAACCAAAATGGATTAATCGGATGAAAAAATATCCAATACCAATTTGGATTGTAATCCAAACGATAAACTGGCTCGCCTCTTTCATTTTCTCTAAGCCAAGGACTGCCGCCTTGGTCAGGATTCAAATATCCAATTTTTCTTCTCATTCCGGAATTGTGATATCTATGAGACATCCTGTTGGCTTGGGTTTCATACCATTCTGATTTATGATCACCACTAATTGCTGATCCCAACAAACTCCCAACACCAACTTGTGTAAGATATAATGGCCCTAACATTCGGCTTTGCATAGTGTGTCCATATTCATGTCTTAAAAGATGATTCTGATATCCATCTATTGGCCCAATATTGTGTGAATGTATATAGCTTCCTAATGTTATTCCCCAACGCCATTTACCTCTATCCTCATTTATTATTGTTGCCCCTTCATAATATTCTATATTGTCGATACGTCCAAGATTATTTCTTACGTGAGCCCCAGTTTTACCCCATTCAGTTTGCTGACTTTCCCATGTCAAGCGCGAAAAAATAGAACCTAAATTTCCGAAAACTGTTTTATTGTCTGTCCATGCAAAAACTCCACAATCTATCCTAAGGGCATTATTTACCCGACCACCTTCACGAAAACTGTTCCTGAATTCTGACCATGCCTGTCCACTTGTCCCTCTATTCCAAAACTCTAATCCGCCTTTAGTAAATGCTGTTGACGCAAATTCCCTAAACATAGCTGATATAGAACCTACAAATAAATTTCCGCTTGGATCAGTATATTTTAACGGGTTGTTCAGTACATAAGAATACTTGTTATATGCTTGAGAATTTGCTGCATCACCAATAAAAGGGTCAGGGCTAAACATACGACCAACCAGCGGATCATAAATCCTCCCATTCATATTGATGACATTATTGTTATAATATACCATTCCGCTTAATGTAGTTCTTGTCCAGATATGCTCATGCCCTGTATAGCCACGATCTGTTATCCAGGGAGAAAGCAACAAAGAACCATTACCTGGGGCATGTTATGGCACCCGGGCTTGCTTTTGTAGGCATCATATCTACAGCCATGTGGCTGCTCATCAACCATACAGGAAATTATTACAAACAATACCACGAGCCTGCCATCGTTTATGCCATTTTAGCTATCGGCTGTATTATCATCGCTTTGCAGTGGCATAGAAAAATGTACCTGCAATACAAGGCTTTGAATGCATAGTATTACACTACTGCTTCCTTGTCTTTGATATGGATGGTGTAGCTGTCCTCTATTTTATGGCCCATCAGCTCGAGTCGGGAACCTTCGTTGAATTCGAGGGTCATACCGTCGCGGTTGTTGTTCAGGAATACTTCAGTTACTTCAGCACCCAATAGTTTCAGCAGGTTGTAATCGTCAGTTATGGGAGCCAGTTTGTAGTATTCGTGCCGTTGTTTTTTGTAGCGGAAGGCGAAGTAGCCATCAATACTTATATATGCCGCATCTTCGAAGTGTATAGTTATAGTAGTGGTGGAATAACACACTTCCGTCACGGTTCTTTCCCTCAGGCTGTTCAGATCAATATCATGCGGTATGGGTAACATAACCTGTCGTTTATTGATGTATCATAAAGATAACACTAAATATGTAAAATATCACTACAACAAAGCCCCCGCTAAACAGCGGGGGCTTCTACTTTAAACTAAACCTATCTATGAAAAACTAACTTTTATTATGCTTTTACTTCTTCTCCGTTGTTGCGTATCACCACAACACCATCAAACACATCTATCATTACCGGTTTTGCTTTATCTACTTCGCCGGCTATTATCTTTTTACTCAGCAAGTTGATGATGTCTTTCTGTATCACCCTTTTCAGCGGCCTTGCGCCGTATTGCGGATCAAAACCACGCTCTGCCAGGTAATCCAGTGCATAGTCTGAGAACTGCAGTTCTATATCCTGTTGTTTCAGTTGCTTTTGCAGTCCCTGCAATTGTATCTTGATGATGTTCCTGATATCAGCCCTCATCAGCGGGTGGAACATGATAATATCGTCTACCCTGTTCAGGAACTCCGGCCTCATGTTGTGCTTCAGTTCTTCCATCACTTGCTCTTTGGTAGCCTCTACCACCTTGTCAATATCCTTACCTTCTATGTTGGCAAAGTTCTCCTGTATGATGTGACTACCCGTGTTGCTGGTCATGATGACCACAGTATTCTTGAAGTTCACCACCCTGCCTTTGTTATCGGTCAGGCGGCCATCGTCCAGCACCTGCAACAATACGTTGAATGTATCAGGATGCGCTTTTTCTATCTCGTCGAGCAACACTACTGAGTATGGCTTGCGCCTTACCGCTTCAGTTAGTTGTCCGCCTTCATCGTAGCCTACATATCCCGGAGGCGCTCCTACCAGCCGGCTCACGCTGTGTTTCTCCTGGTATTCACTCATATCAATACGGGTCATCATGCTGTCGTCGTCAAACAATACCTCTGCCAATGCTTTGGCCAGCTCTGTTTTACCCACACCTGTTGTACCCAAAAATATGAATGAACCTATGGGTCTGCGCGGGTCTTGCAGGCCCGCACGTCCGCGGCGGATGGCATCGGCAACAGCTTCTATCGCTTCGTCCTGGCCTACTACACGCTTGTGCAGTTCTTCTTCCAGGTGCAGCAGTTTCTCACGCTCGCTCTGCAGCATACGTTGTACAGGTATACCTGTTGCTTTGGCCACATTCTCAGCAATATCCTCTGCGTCTACTTCTTCTTTCAGCAGGCGTTTGCGTTCGGTGCCCATCTCGTCCAGTTGCTTACTGTATTCAGCCACAACGGCCTCTTCTTTCTGTACTTTGCCGTAGCGTATCTCAGCTACTTTTCCGTAGTCACCTTCACGTTCCGCCTGTTCCGCTTCCAGCTTCAGGTCTTCAATAGCACCTTTGGCCGTGTTTATTTTTTCAACAATATCTTTCTCTTCCAGCCATTTAGCCTTCAATGTGTCACGCTCTACATTCAGCAGCGATATTTCCTGGTTCAATGATTTCAACTTAGCATCATCATTCTCCCTTTTTATCGCCTCGCGCTCAATTTCAAGCTGGCGTATACGGCGCTCCAGTTCATCCAGCTCTTCCGGCATGGAGTTCAGTTCCAGTTTCAGCTTGGCTGCGCTCTCATCTATCAGGTCGATAGCCTTATCGGGCAGGAAGCGGTCTGTGATGTAACGGTTGGATAATTCAACCGCTGCAATAATAGCTTCGTCTTTTATACGCACCTGGTGGTGGTGCTCATATCTTTCTTTCAGCCCGCGCAGGATACTGATAGCATCCTCAACGCTCGGCTCATCGACAAACACCTTCTGGAAACGACGCTCCAGGGCTTTGTCTTTTTCAAAATATTTCTGGTATTCGTTCAGGGTTGTGGCACCTATGGCACGCAGCTCTCCCCTTGCCAATGCAGGCTTCAGTATGTTGGCAGCATCCATGGCTCCTTCCATAGCGCCCGCACCTATCAGCGTGTGTATCTCGTCTATAAACAGGATGATATTACCATCACTCTCGGTCACTTCTTTTATCACTGCTTTCAGCCTTTCTTCAAACTCACCACGGTATTTGGCACCAGCCATCAACGCACCCATATCCAGTGCATAAATGATCTTTGACCTGAGGTTATCAGGCACGTCACCATTAATGATACGATGCGCCAGACCCTCAATGATCGCTGTTTTACCAACGCCGGGCTCACCCACCAATATGGGGTTGTTCTTGCTCCTGCGTGATAATATGTGCAGTGTGCGGCGTATCTCCTCGTCGCGACCGATAACCGGGTCGAGCTTGCCCGAGCGGGCCAGTTCGTTCAGGTTCTTGGCATAGCGGTCCAGCGAGTTGTATTGCTGGCTGCCGGTCTGTGAATCTACCGTACTACCCTTACGTAATTCTTTTATAGCCGCAGTTAAACCTTTTTCAGTCAGGCCTGCGTCTTTCAGTAGTTTGCCTACCTCGTCATTCACCTGGAGTATCGCAATCAGCAAGTGCTCCTGTGTCACAAACTCATCACCAAACTGCTTGATGATGCTTCCTGCCTTGAGTATCGCATTGTTCACATCCCTGCTTACAGATTGTGCAGGTTCTCCACCGGTGAGCTTAGGTAGTTTGTCTATCAGTTCCTTAAGCTTGTTCTCTACCATGGTGGTGTTCACAGCGTTCTTCTTCAACAGGTAAGAGATAGGGCCTTCTTTATCGTCTAATAATGCTTTGAGCATATGCGCAGTTTCAATATTGGCATTCTGGTGATTGTATGCCAGTTGCTGCGCTTGTTGCAGTATCTCCTGCGCTTTGATCGTAAAATTGTTCAGATTCATAATTGTTGTGTTCTCCTTCGACAGATAAACCCTAAAAACTGTTCCAAAACAGAAAAGTTGCATTTATGGCAGGGAAAGAAAAACAAGAGAGACACTTTGTCTTATCCGTTGATAATCAACTGAATTTATTTCAGTTTTTATCTTCATAAGGTGACTGAATGGCGGAAATTCCGGGCAGTGTTTTCATGTGCAACCAAACTATAAACAAAACAGCACGCTCGTAAGCGTGCTGTTCCGGACGATTATTATTTATTTATGGTCAAACAAAGGGGTTGTACCCCCACAAGGTTAACAACTTAGTTGCCTATCAGGCTGGCTTTTACTTTGAACTTCATATCGAATTTGATCTTGGAGTTGTAAGCCACATCTTTTACAAAGAAACCTTCGATACGGAAGGTCATGGTATCGCTAACGAAAACATCCATCAACTCAACACTCGGATTGGGTGTCAGGTCCAGTCTTTTGCCTGTATCGGGTACATTGTAGTTGTAGGCTATCAACTGCTCAGGCACACCATTTGCAGAAACATACAACCATATCGAGTCGGCCATACTTACATCCTGGTAGGTAGGCAGCAACAGGTCTACACCCATCTGGCTGAGGCTGACACTGGTCACCAGGTCGAGTGCGCTCTGGTTATCCGCGAGTATCTCAGCAGAGTTGGTGGGTATTTTTATGAGACCCAGAGATTCTTTTAGCCCGGTAGAAGGCACATGCGGGTCGCCAGGAATGCCGGTAATAGCCACTGCGTCATCATACGGAACCGTAATAGTAATGTTGAAGATGTCTTTGAATTTCTGACAACTTGCCAAGCCCAGCGTAATAGCCAGTGCAGAGAGAATAAAAGCCCTTATATACATAGTTTCTAGTTTTATGTATTACACAATAAAATAGCTGACGATAAAATTGCTTATCGTGATTTTTTCTCTCTTATAAAGTATATGCGGCCGGGAAGCCTTTATGAACGTAAATATAGCAAACGTTAACAACTAAATAACAAAATTTACCGACTTTTTTCTGCATAACTTAAACCTGACACCTGCGCCGGGGCAAGAAAAATGCTGCGGCATTACAAGATATCTTGTAATGCCGCAGCATTTATTTGCAAACTATTTACCGGGAGTTAATAAACCCGAAGAGACTTATTTCTTAAGCGGATTGGCTACGACATCGAACTTGCTGGTGAAGGTGAATACCGATGCTGTATCAGGCGCGTTGTAAAAATGCCCCTCTATCCTGAAGTACATAGAATCTCTCAGGAAATACTCTTTCATATTATCATCTGTAGTTTCCAGTTCCAGCGAACGTATGCCCCTTGGGATGTCGTAATAGTGGGAAACCAATACCTCGGGCAAACCGGAGGCTGAAACATATAACCACAGGGAGTCAACCATGTCCAGTGTCTGGCTGCTGGGTTCATTTACGTCAACATTCAGGTAACTGAAAACCACAGACTTGACCAGGTCGCCACTGGTGTTGTAGTTGCTCATTGTTTCTGTAGAGTTGGTAGCTACCCCGATAGGTGGAATAGAAGCCCTGAGCCCGACCACCGGGGGAATCACAGGATTATCCTGCAAGCCCGTTACAGCTACTGTTTTAGAATATGGGACAACAAAATTGACCTTGATAAGATCTTCCAGCTTTTTGCAGGAAGCCAGGATGAATACGCTGAGCGCTACAAGTATTACTTTCTTCATATGGGGTGTATATATCGGGGCAAAAATAAACGAAATAAAGAATATGTAAGCACACATAGTGCGTAATTATCCCTAATTTTGCGCCCCATGCAGGAAAACAGGTCCATAGCATTTCACACATTAGGTTGCAAGCTCAATTTTTCAGAGACATCTACCCTGGGCAGGATGATGGAAAAAGAAGGGTTTGAGAAGCGTGCTTTTGACGAGCAGGCCGATGTATATGTTATCAATACCTGCTCTGTAACCGACAATGCCGATAAAGAGTGCCGCCAGTTGGTGCGACGCATACAACGCCGCGCCCCCGAGGCGATGGTGGTGATAACAGGCTGCTACGCGCAACTGAAACCGCAGGAGATAGCAGAGATTGAGGGCGTGGACCTGGTATTGGGCGCTGCAGAGAAATTCAACCTGGGGCAACACCTGCACCAACTGACCAAAAGCAAAGCCAAAGCCGAGGTCTATTCATGCGAGATAGAAGCCGTGGAAGGATTTCACAGTTCTTACTCTGTCAACGACCGCACAAGGGTATTCCTGAAAGTGCAGGACGGGTGCGATTATAACTGCAGCTTTTGTACTATACCGCTGGCGCGCGGGCACAGCCGCAGCGACAGCATAGAAGGCGTACTGGCCAATGCGCGCGAACTGGCACAGAGTGGCACCAAAGAAATAGTACTTACCGGCATCAACCTGGGCGATTTTGGCAAGGGTGACAACGGCGGTAAGAAAAGAGAGGAATCGTTTTACGAACTGATACAGGAACTGGATAAAGTAGACGGCATAGAACGTTACCGTATATCATCTATTGAGCCTAACCTGCTGACTACCGGAATCATAGATTTCGTAGCATCATCGCAGAAATTCATGCCGCATTTTCATATACCCCTGCAAAGCGGCAGCAAGAAGATACTGGGCCTGATGCGTCGCCGCTACCAGAAAGAACTGTACGAAGAACGTGTGGCACGCATCAAAGCACTGATGCCGCATTGCTGCATTGGCGTGGACGTAATAGTGGGGTTCCCGTCGGAAACGGACGAGGACTTTAAAGAAACTTTCGACTTCCTGCACGGGCTGGATATATCTTACCTGCACGTATTTACCTACTCAGAGCGTGCCAACACCCTGGCTTTCGACATGAAAGAAGTAGTGCCTATGCATGTGCGTAATGAGCGTAACAAAATACTGCGCAACCTGTCGTACCAGAAGATGCAGTACTTCACCAATCAGCACCTGGGGCAAAACCGCAAAGTATTATTTGAACATGCTGACAAGAACGGCATGATGGACGGTTATACAGACAACTATATCAAAGTATCTACTCCATACCGCAGCGAATGGGCCAACGAGATAATAGACTGGACATTGAGCTGATGCCGTGAGATCGAGACCCGCTTTTGATACTTTTATTCCGTATTATTGTTACCATTGCGCAAAATAATTTTGAATAATACTACTACCAGATGAAGCAAGTACATGTCTTTTTGTTCTTTTTTGCCATTGCTTTTCTTGCCGATAATACCATTTACGCACAATTGCCCGGAGAAGGTGATGTACTCAATTACCGCCTGGCAGGATTCACTGCTCCAAAAGACGATAAAGCCACCGGCTACGTTTTCGAGATATCGGAGTATGACCTGAACGACAAAGGAGATATCGTAACCAAAGAACTCTTCAGCCAAAGGAGTGACAGCAACAGGACCATTGTGATGCTGCCCGAATTTGACAAAGGATATATGTGGCGTGCGGGCTACCTGAACGAGAAAGGCAAGGTAAAACACACTACTCCATATTATCATTTCAGAACGGGTAAATACTCAACCATCGACACCAGTTTGTTTCGGCTGAAGATCATAGACAGCGCAAAACATCACAAAGACCTGTTCATTGTTATGGACTTTATCTCAGTGATATTTGACATGAACGGCAAACCTGTATGGTACCTGCCGGACATACCGCTGGTGAAAGACAAGAACCTGCAGATGAGGGACCTGAAGCCTACCAAAGACCACACCTTTACCGCCACTACCAACTTCGGCGCTTTTGAGATGGACTACTCCGGTAAGGTACTTTGGCGTGCCCCCAATGACGGTAAAGTGAACGGTGACACGATGGAATATTACCACCACGAATTTACCAAACTGGACAATGGTAACTACATGGTAGCATCACTGGAGTATGTAATGAGACGTGTACCCGACGGGATAGAGATAAAACCCGAAACGCTGACCAAAGACTACCTGGAAGAACGTGACGGGCATTATTATAAAAAGATCACAGCGGGCAACCTGATAGAGTATAACAAAAAGAAAGAAGTAGTATGGTCGTGGCGATCGGTAGACCATTTTACCGATGATGATTTTTTCAGGAAACGTGCACTGAACGGCCTGAATACAGACATGCACCTGAACGCCTTTGACTTTGACGAAAAGAACAAGGTGATATACATGAGTTTCCGCAACACAAATGAAATAGTGAAGATAGCCTACCCTTCAGGCAAAATATTGAATCGTTACGGGGATATATGGATCAACGACAGCACCTTGAGCGACAAGAGGATGTTTTACGGGCAGCACTGCGTGCGCAAAAGCGACAACGGTCGCTTATATATGTTCAACAACAACTCTAACCCCATGCTGTTGATGTCTGGTCCTGAAAGAATGAAATCTGTATCAAAAGTATCGGTATTTGAAGAGGACAGCAGCAAATCCGGCCTGAAAAAAGTATGGGAATTTACCTGCGACATAGACACCTTTGCCGAAGCGCATGGTGGCGCCGGCGGCAGTGTAGAAGAACTGCCGGATGGCTGCCTGCTGGTAAGCATGGGCTCGGCCAGCAGAATATTCATCGTAGACCCCAAGAAAAAACTGGTGTGGAATGTACTGCCACAGAGTGGCGATGCGAACAACAACTGGTATCCCCTGGGGCAGTACCGGGCTACCTACCTGACCCGCGAAGAGCTGGAAAAATTTATTTTTAACAAATTTTAATGATTTTATCTTATATTGCCTGAAATATTAAAAAAAAATTAAACCAGGCGATATGAAAAAAGCTTTACGCAGATCATCATTGATGCTGATATGCTTACTGGTAGCGGGTCTTTCCAATATACAAAAGGCCAACGCCCAGTATTGTACCCCAACGTTTTATTACCCATGTAACTGGTACTACTTGTACATCAACTCATTCTCCACTACGGGCGGGAGTACCAACATTACCAGTAATAATACAGGTTGCAGCAACACAAGCAGTTATATCTATTATAATACAAGGGTTCATACAGGTATACAAGGCCAGACTGTGAACTTTACATTGGCTAACACTCCTTACTACAGCCAGGCCTTCCGCATTTGGGTGGACTTTAACCTGGATGGTGATTTCCTGGATGCGGGTGAGCAGGTATATGCAGGCACCCTGGGTTACGGTTCCAGCACTACCGGTTCTTTTACCATTCCGCTTACTGCTACACCGGGCAACTCACGCCTGCGTATCAGGAGTACGTACCAGTACGCATCGGCGCCACAACCTTGTGGAAGTGCTTACTATGGTGAGTGCGAAGACTATGGATTCGTGATCGTTGCGGCTTGTTCAACGTCATTCGCCAAAAAGATCGGGCCTACTACCGAAGTGTGCGAAAACGGTGCAGGTACCATCAATGTGTATGCTACCAACGGCGCCGGCTACCAATGGCAGATCATGCAGGGTAATTCATTTGTTAACCTGAGCAACAATGCTACCTACCACGGTGTAACCACACAGACGTTGAGTATGAGCAATATTCCGTCGAACCTGATAGGGGCAAAATTCCGTTGCCTGGTAACACCCACCTGCGGTTCTACCATTACCAACCCGTCTGACACGACCATGCTCATCAAACACCCGGATATAAAACTGGTAAGCCAGCCATTATCAGATTCATCTTGCCAGGGCCTGAATACAACCATTACTTTCAAAGCTGATGATACCGTAAAAGCAGGCAGGTGGCAGATATACAGCAAATCTGCAGGTGGATATGTAGATGTAACAATGCCTGCATTCATGCAAAACAAAGACACCCTGTATGCCTTCAACGTATCAGATACGCTGAATGGCGCACTGATCAGGTGCGTATTTGACGGTGTATGCGGCACGGCTACTACCAACGACATAAAAATGGTGATCAACCCGATACCTGTTATAGTATCAGACCCTGTTGACCAGAACCTGAAACCGGGTGGTACCGCCTTCTTCAACGTAAGCGCTACCGGCATTGGTGTAAAATACCAGTGGGCAGTGTCTGATGGTACGGGCAACTATGCCAATGTAAATGATAACGGCATCTACTCAGGCTCAAAAACAAACATCCTGAGGGTAGGTAAAGTATCCAGGATACAGGATGGCTTTATGTTCAAGTGTATGATAAAAGGCTCTGGCAACTGCGCCGGTGCTGCTGATACCAGCGAATCTGCATTGCTGTCTGTTGAACCGATGAACTCAGTAAACGACATAACAAGTGATAACAACATCACCATCTACCCTAACCCTGCCAAAGGCGAACAGGTAGTGATAAAAACCGATAAGAGCATCAGCGAATACGTGTCTAAATATACCATTACCGACAAAACAGGTAAGACACTGAGCGTAGGCAACCTGGATGCCAACAGTAATACGACTACAATAAACATCAGCAAGCTGAGCCCCGATGTATACTTCATAACCATACTGGATGTGGAAGAACAACCGGTAAGGTCTATAAAATTCACCAAGCTGCAGTAAGCATACTGAGTTTGGCAAATAATAAAAAGCCCGTCCGGATGGACGGGCTTTTTATATTGCATCACCTTCTGAAACCGGATGTACTTAAAACATGGTAAATATTATCTTTATAGCCCTTTATTTATTACTATTACTGATAAGCAATATAAATATTGAATGATGCGAACCGGGTATATTTTAATGACATACTTACTGCTGGCAATGCTGCAAACCGCGCAGGCGCAGGTATTACCCCCCAACAGGACCCAACTAAACTACAGGCTGATAGGCTTTTCAGTACCTGAAAAAGAAGGAGTAACCGGGTATGAATTTGATGTAGAGGAGGTGATCATTACAGACACGGGAAAGACAGTATATCAACCTGTTTTCAAAAAAATGTCTGATAACCACCAACTCATAGCCACGGTACCTGGTTTTGGTAAAACATACCGGTGGGAAGTACATTATTACAAAGGCAAAGAAATAGCTGAAACATCTCCCAAATACATGTTCTCAACGGGGTATAGTATGTATACAGATACTTCAAAATACAGACTTCATGTAACGAAAAACGAAACAAGAGACAATAATATGTATATTCTGGTAGATGCGACTAAAACCATTTATGATCTGGACGGCACACCAATATGGTACTTACCTGAAATACCCGGAGTGAATGATGATAATACCAATATCCGTGACCTGAAAATAACACCTCAAAACACCATCACATTTCTGACTGAAAAAAATGCTTATGAAATAGATTATAATGGCGATGTTTTATGGAAAGCCCCCAACAATGGAATTGTGAGCGGAGACAGCATAGAATATTACCACCATGAGTTTACACGTCTTAAAAACGGCAACTATATGGTTGCCGGAAATGAACACTTGTTGATTCCTGTACCTGCCTCAGACTCTGATAGCTACAAAGCGTTTAAACCATTTACATTCATAAATAACAAACCCAATATCAAAACAGAATGTGGCACGTTGATAGAATACTCACCCTCAGGCAAAGTTGTATGGTCATGGAAATCTTCGGGTATATTCACGAATGACTTCTTTCTTAAACATGCATATAAAAGCACAGACAGGAGAAGTATCCGTACCCACCTGAATGCATTTTACTTTGATCAGAAGAATCAGGTTGTATACCTCAGCTACAGGGATGTTAGTAGCATCATTAAAATTAAATACCCCTCAGGGCAAAAGATCAGAATATATGGCCAACTTGATTCAACCAACAATGAAGTAAAAGGCACATTTTATGGTCAGCACAATTGCAGCATAACCAATTCCGGTCAGCTCTCATTATACAACAACAATATCTTAGACAACCCAAACTCTGATAAAACAGCGTCACTACTCCTTATCCAGGAACCTAACACTAACAATGACGATCCCGAGCTTTTTTGGGAATTCAGGTGCAAATTTGACAATAATTCGAATTCAGAAGGAAGTAGCGGAGGCAATATGACCGAACTACCTGGTGATGCTTTTTTGGTATCAATGGGATCGGCTAGTAAGCTATTTATTTTAATGAAAAACAAAGACTTAGTATGGGAAGCAAATGTTCAAAACAAGAAAATTAACGGCGATTGGCAAAACATATTGAGTTACAGAGTTAGTCCTTTAAGCAATACCGACAGTATACATGAAATCATTTTTAATTCGAAATACACTTCAGATATAAAAAAATAGCATTGTTGTCATTTTTTTTATTTAACTTAACCTTCACGTATTACAACTATTAATACATTACCCAAATACACATAATAATAAACAACAAGTATATGAAACTAGTGCGACTCTTATTTTTGCTTGGAGCATTAACTTTAAGTAGTATTGGCTACTCGCAATGTTCCACAACATCAACACCAACCAACAACTGTAGCTATGGAGATGCCATCGATGCTTTTACGCTGGCCGGCACCTCAAGTAACCATAGCGGTTGTAACTCAAATACTGCAACAGGATACAGCTTCTATAGTACGCCTGTGAGGAACCTGACCATCGGCAGCACGTATTCTTGGTCTGCAAGTGTAGGGGGGTATTACGGCTACGACGAAGGTGTTGCAATATGGATAGATCTGAATGGCAATAACCAATATGAATCATCTGAAATGCTGGCCAGTACCAGTCCCAGTACATCGCACAGTGGTTCTATCACAATTCCTGTAACAGCAACAGCGGGAACCAATGTAAGAATGCGTGTTCGTTGTGCATATCTGGTTACTATGACCGGTGGACAGGCATGTACAAACAGTGTAGGTTCCTATGGTGAGACTGAAGATTATTATGTGAACCTGATCGCTCCTCCACCATGTAGTGGCACACCTTCTCCCGGCAATACATTATCAACAGCCAATGTAGTTTGTAATAGCAGTACCAGCTTTACCTTATCGCTGCAGAATGCTACCTCCGGTACAGGCGTTACCTACCAGTGGCAATCGTCCAGCAATGGCAGCACATGGAGCAACATAGGCGGCGCTACCTCATCTACATTAACCACTACTCAAACAGCATCAACTTATTACAGGTGCAATGTAACCTGCAGTGGTAACACAGGTACATCTAATTCAAAACTGGTAAGTACTTCGTTCCTGGCATGTTATTGTACGGCCACTACATCAAGTGGCTGTATTTATAGTGATGATATATCTAACGTTACCTTGGGTACTTTAAATAATTCAACAGGTTGTACCGCAGCACCTGCCTATGTAAGCTATATCGGGTCTGTAGCGGCACCAAGTATCAATATCGGCTCTACCAACAGCATGTCTGTAACGGTAGGTGCAGGTGGTAATGAGAAAGTGACTGTATGGGTAGATTATGACCACAGCGGTACTTTCGATGCTTCGGAATATACTTACTTAGGCACCGGTAGCGGAACTACCATCACCGGCAACCTGGTGATACCGGCAACAGCACTGACAGGCAGCACAGCCATGAGGGTACGTTGTACCTATGGTAGTACTCCTCCAAGTTCTACACAGGCTTGTACCAACTTTAGCTATGGCGAAACAGAAGACTATGAAGTGAACCTGGTATGCCCTGCCATCAGCATAGCTACACATCCTTCTAACACTACCATATGCCCTAACAGCAATGCATCTTTCACGGTTGCATCAACAACCGGTGCCGGCCTTACAGCTACTTACCAGTGGCAGGTAAGCACGGGTGGCGCTTATACCAACGTTACCAATACAGGTGTATATAGTGGTGCTACCACATCTACACTTACACTGACCAACGCGCCTAATACGATGAACGGCTATACTTACCGTTGCGTAGCTGATAATCCATGCGGCAACTCAGTATACTCAAGCGCAGGCACACTGAATTTCTATACGCCTGCAGTGATCACTACACAACCATCCAGCATCAATGGTTGCCCGAATGGCAGCCTCACCTTCTCTATTGTTGCTACAGGTACATCTATGTCTTACCAATGGCAGTTGAGCACCAACGGCGGTGGCACGTGGAATAACATTTCCAATGGCGGTGTGTACAACAATGCAACAACAACTACACTTTCAATAACCGGCCTGACCTCCGGTATGAACAACTACAAATACCGTTGCGTGATCACCAACCCTTGTACAACAACATCAAGTGCGGGTACACTGACCATACTTTCACAACCTGCCATTACAGGTAATCCATCTTCTGTAACAGTTTGTACGGGTGGTAATACATCGTTTACAGCATCCGCTACCGGCGACGGGCTGGTTTACCAGTGGGAACAGTTTAACGGGGTTTCATGGAGTAATATTACCAATGGCGGTATGTATGCCGGTGCTAATACAGGTACACTGACATTGACAGGTGTTACCGCGGGCATGGATGGCTACAGGTATCGTTGCAGGGCTACGGGTACATGTAACCCTTCAGTTACTACAACAGAGGCTACGCTGACCATAGCCGCAACCCCGGGCTTTACAACCAATCCTTCGTCTACGGTAATGTGCACCAGCAGCACCGGTAACTTCTCAGTAACAGCAGTAGGATATAACAATACTTATCAGTGGCAGGTACACAATGGTGTTTCATGGGCGAATGTGACCAACTCGGGTGTATATAGCGGCGCTAATACAACAACACTGTCAATAGCTAACCCGCCGCTGACCATGAATGGTTATTTATACCGTTGCGTGGCTACCACAGCTTGTACTGTTAGCGCTACCTCCGGTACCGCCACACTTACAGTGGCTACATCGCCAACTATTACCGTGCAGCCTACCAACAAGATACTCTGCATAGGAGATAATACTACTTACACTACAACTGCCAGCAGTTCGTCTACCATTGCTTATCAATGGCAGGTAACATACAACGGCACATCATGGGCCAACGTTGTGAACAATGCTAACTACTCGGGCGCTACTACACCAACACTGACCGTAACCAATGCCATTGCCGGTATGAATGGCGGCCAGTACCGTTGCGCACTGAATACAGGTTGTGTACCTGCTACAACAACCAACAGTGCCAGCATGGAAGTACGTATACCACCGGTGCTGGATTACAGCCCCAGCAACACTACTGTATGCCAGGGACAGAATGCAGCATTTGTTGTGAATGCAACAGGCAGCCTACTCAACTTCCAGTGGCAGGTGAGCACTAATGGTGGTTCTTCATGGAGCAATATTTCAAACGGCAGCCAGTATTCAGGTGTTACCACCAAAACGCTTACTGTGCTGAATGCGCCGGCTTCACTGAACACTTATAAGTACAGGTGCGCTATCAGCGGATATTGCAGCCCTTCTATCAATTCCGGCAGTGCAACACTGACGGTAAATACTCCGATCGTTATTACTTCGCAACCTACCAATGTGACTATATGCAGCGGTGGTAATGCGAGCTTTACAGTTGGCGCTACCGGCACAGGAGCTTCTTATAAATGGTACAGGAGCACAGGTACAGGTTATGTACAGGTAACCAACGGCGGTATATACTCAGGAGCGACTACAAGTACCCTGAATATAAATGGTATGACGGCTCCGACCTCTACTATTACAACAGCTTACTACTGCCAGATATCAGGTACCTGCTCTAACGCAACTACCAATACACTGTACCTGACAGTACATGCCAAACCAACCATTACTACTAATCCGCCAAGCTTCACAGTATGTGACAGCACACAGTATGTTGACATAACTGTTGCGGCTACGGGTACAAACCTGAGCTATCAGTGGCAGGTGAATAGCGGTGCCGGCTGGCAGAACCTGTCTAACAACAGCACCTACAGCAGGGTAACTACCAATGCTATGCGCATAGGCCTGGCGCTGTATTCAATGAACGGTTATCAATACCGTTGCGTAGTGAGCGGCACATGTACGCCATCAGCTACATCATCGGCTGCTACTATGACCGTGAGCCCGCTGGTACACCCGACCATTACCATTACCGGTAATATCGACATCTGTACCGGACAGTCTACTACACTGACTGCTACTATAACCAACGGGGGCAGCAGCCCTGCCTACCTGTGGACCAGGAATGGTAACACAGTAGGTACTGGCAGTACATACACATATGGTTCTTACAACGATAAAGACCTCGTTCAGTGCAGGCTGACAACCAGCGTTGCCTGCCCGGCTCCGAAAGTGCTGTGGAGTGCACCGGTATCGATACTGGTAGGCCAGTATGTAACGCCGGCTATCTACATCAGCTCAAGCGTTGGCGATAGCGCATGCTCAGGCAAAGAAGTAACATTTACAGTTGACAGCACGAAGAATGCAGGTACTGCACCTACATACCAATGGAAAGTGAATGGTGTAAATGCAGGAACCAACTCAACTACTTACAAAACTACTACTCTGAGCAATGGTGACGTGGTGACATGTAACCTGATAAGCAGCCTGAAGTGCCTGGCACCTGCTGTGGCAGGTAGCAATGCACTGCCAATGATCGTTAACCCTACCCGTTCTTCAGGTATCTCTATCAGCGTAACGCCTGACAGTAATATCTGTGCCGAAGCTGAGGTACTCATCTACTCTAAGTTCCAGTTGGGTGGTCCTAACCCTACCCTGCAATGGATGCTGAATGGCGTAGACATTCCGGGTGAAGTAGGTGGTAAACTGAGAATCTCAACACTGAACGATAATGACGTGATCAGCTGCAAATTCTTCAGTACTGAAATTTGCGTCTTCCCTGATACAAGTAATGAGATCACCTTCGACGTTACACCTCTGGTTGACCCATCAGTTAACGTGACGGTATCTTACAGTGGTAATAACACTTATACATTCACTGCTTCTCCGACAAATGGTGGTTCAGGCCCGAGCTACCAGTGGTTCAAGAACTTCACTGCTATACCGGGTGAAACCGGCACATCATTTACAGCCAGCGACCTGGTGAACAGCGATGTGATACATGTTGAGATGACCAGCAACGAAGTATGTCCGAGACCGTCACTGGTACCGGCGCTCAGCAGGTATGTAACAACCGCCGTAAGCGAGGTGAAAGATATCTTCAGCTACCTGAATGTATATCCTAACCCGAACACAGGTACATTTACCATCAAAGGCGACTACAACATCACAACCAATGCCGATGCTGAGATACGCGTAGTAAATGCACTGGGCCAGAATGTATACATAGCCAACGATAAAATAAGAGGTGGTAAACTGGAACACAGGATACTGCTGAATGACGTGGCTCCGGGTGTGTACATTGTTCACATTACAGCCGATGGCAATAAAGATTTCAGAAGGTTTACTATCAGTAAGTAAACTATAAGAGATAATAAGGTTAAAAAGCCTGCACCAAATGGTGCAGGCTTTTTGTTTAAGGTGCATTGCACACTACAGCATGCAAAGAGGTATTTTATGAATAATGGTGCAATTATGCCGTCTTTTCTTAATTTTAGCCCCGTAAAATAACATAGTAAATATATGAGTAAGATTAAAGTAGCCAACCCGGTTGTAGAACTTGACGGTGATGAGATGACAAGAATTATATGGAAGTTCATTAAGGACAAACTGATACTCCCATATATTGATGTAGAAATTAAATACTACGATCTTGGTGTTGAACACAGAGATGCTACTGACGACCAGGTAACCATAGATGCAGCGAATGCAATAAAGGAACATGGTGTAGGTATCAAATGTGCTACAATTACTCCCGACGAGGCACGCGTAAAAGAATTTGGTTTGAAGAAAATGTGGAAGAGCCCTAATGGTACTATCAGGAATATACTGGACGGTACTGTATTCCGCGAGCCGATAGTAATAGATAACATCCCTCGCCTGGTACCCAATTGGACTGCTCCTATCTGCATAGGCCGTCACGCTTTCGGCGACCAATACCGTGCTACTGACTTTACGGTAAAAGGTAAGGGCAAGCTGACCATTAAATTTGAAGGAGAAGACGGGCAGACAATAGAACATGAAGTATATGATTTCAAAGGTGACGGCGTTGCGCTTGCAATGTATAATACTGATGAGTCTATCCGTGGTTTCGCACGCTCTTGCTTCAATATGGCGCTGCAAAAGAAATGGCCGCTGTATATGTCTACTAAAAACACCATCCTGAAACAATATGACGGACGTTTTAAAGATATTTTCGAAGAGGTGTACCAAAACGAATTCAAAGCAGAATATGATAAAGAGGGCCTGACCTACGAACACCGCCTGATAGACGACATGGTAGCCAGCGCATTAAAATGGCATGGCAACTTTGTATGGGCTTGTAAGAACTACGATGGCGATGTACAGAGCGATACAGTGGCACAAGGTTTTGGTTCACTGGGCCTGATGACCTCTACCCTGGTTACGCCCGATGGCAGCACTATGGAGGCTGAAGCGGCACACGGAACGGTTACAAGGCACTACCGCGACCATCAGAATGGCAAACCAACCTCTACCAATCCGATAGCTTCAATATTTGCATGGACAAGGGGACTGGCTTTCCGTGGAAAGCTGGACAACAACCAGGAGCTGATAGATTTCACACATGCACTGGAAGCAGTATGTATCGAAACCGTAGAAAGCGGTATCATGACCAAAGACCTGGCCGTATGTATACATGGCAATAAGGTGAACGCAGGTGAACATTATGTGTACACGGAGCAATTCCTGGATGCTCTGGACAAGAACCTGAAAGCAAAGCTCAGCAAATAAATAACTGAATTTTCAATACAAAAGGGTGGGTTTAGGCCTGCCCTTTTCTTTTAACAAGAAATATTAGGCAGTAAACCGTATTTTCGCACCCGAGCCGGATTATTTTACCCTTTACAAAACCGTTTACCAATGGGTATTTTCGATAAACTATTTAAACGCAACAAAGAGCAACAGGAGCAGAAAGATGCTTTGGATCAGGGACTGGAAAAAACAAAGACCAGTTTCTTCTCAAAGATCACCAAAGCTATTGCAGGAAAGGATACTGTTGACGAGGAAGTACTGGACAACCTGGAAGAAGCTCTGGTAAGCGCTGACGTGGGTATAGACACCACTGTAACTATAATAGAACGTATTGAAGAAAGGGTAAAAAAAGACAAATACGTTGGCACCAAAGAGTTGAACGAAATATTACAGGAAGAGATGATGGCGATCTTAGCCAACTCTCCGGGTTATGACCATGAAAGTTTTAACCTGCCTGCTGATAAAAAACCATATATCGTATTGGTAGTAGGCGTGAACGGTGTTGGTAAGACCACCACCATCGGTAAGCTGGCATATAATTTCAAAAAGAACGGCAAATCGGTGCTACTGGGTGCTGCAGATACTTTCCGCGCCGCCGCAGTTGACCAGTTGACCATCTGGAGTGAACGCACAGGCGTGCCTATCGTAAAAAAAGAAATGGGCAGTGACCCCAGTTCAGTTGCTTTCGACACAGCACAAAGCGCATTGGCCAGGGAGGTGGATATAGCCCTGATAGACACTGCAGGCCGCCTGCATAACAAAGCCGGACTGATGGAAGAACTGAGTAAGATACGCCGTGTAATTGGCAAAAAGATACCCGGAGCTCCGCACGAAGTACTGCTGGTGCTGGATGGCAGCACCGGACAAAATGCCGTTGAACAAGCCAAACAATTCACCGCTGCTACAGATGTAACAGCTTTGGCCATCACTAAGTTGGACGGTACTGCAAAAGGCGGCGTGGTGCTGGCCATTGCCAATCAGTTCAAAATACCGGTAAAATATATTGGAGTGGGCGAACGTATGGAAGACCTGCAACTCTTCAACAAAGCAGAGTTTGTAGACAGCCTGTTCAACTTAGAACGCTAACTACCCAACAGCTTCATTAATTCAAGCACACCTTGCGTGGCCGGCATCTCAATTGGATGCACATTGGCATACCTGTATACAGGTGGGATCACCCTGTCCAGCACATACTTTTTTACTTCGGGCCTGATATAGTCTACCAATCCAGCAGCGGGGTATACAGCCAGAGATGTACCTACCAGTACAAACACATCTGCCGACTGCATGATAGGTATAGCCTCTTCTATCATATACACAGGCTCGCCAAACCACACAATATGTGGCCTTAGTTGTGCGCCATCCTGTGCTATATCACCAATAGATATATCATCCCAGACAGGATAGATGAGCTCTTCGTTCTGCTCGCTGCGCATTTTAAATATCTCGCCATGCAGGTGCAATACTTTTGTTGAACCTGCACGCTCATGCAGGTCGTCTATATTCTGGGTCACCACCCATACGTCATAGTGCTGTTCCAGCTCTGCCAACACGGTATGTGCAGCATTCGGCTGTGCATCTTTTACATTTCGGCGGCGCATGTTGTAGAAATCAAGTACCAGTGACGGATCGCGATGCCATGCTTCGGGGGTGGCCACATCGTGCACATTGTGCCCTTCCCAAAGGCCATCACTATCCCTGAAGGTCTTCAGCCCGCTTTCGGCACTTATGCCTGCTCCGCTTAATACTACTAATCTCTGTTTACCCATAATGTAACTGAATGGGCATCAAATATAGTAAGAATTAGCCGCCGTACTTATACTTGAGATAGATGGGAATGGCGATGATAAGACCGGATAAGGTCAATGCGATCCTTTTCCTTTTTTTCTCCTTATTCAGCATGTTCGCATGCTTCTCTATTTTTCTTTGTCTTTCTGATTTCACTCTGTTAGGTATTTCCGGGCACAAATATGCACCACGGAAATGACACCCCGAATATCACACAGCCTGATTAACTACAGGATAACATAAACAGCTAATACTAAGCCAGTTGCAGCTTCTCTTTCAGGTTGTGCAACATTGATTCGCTCATGCGGCGAATGTCGTAGGCATGCTCCCAGCCCCAATCATTGCGGGCTTCGGTGTCGTCAATGCTTTGTGGCCAGCCATTGGCTATCTGCTGACGAAAATCGGGTGAATAACTTATTTCAAACCCGGGGATGATGTCTTTTATTACAGCTGCAAGCTCTTTTGGTGAAAAGCTCATGGACGAGAAGTTATAACCCAGCCTGTTCTTCACCTGTTCTGCCGGAGCTTCCATGAGTTCTATCGTACCCCTTATAGCATCATCCATATACATCATGGGCAGATAGGTATGCTCTTCCAGGAAGCACGTATACTTGCCTGTCTTCAGAGCTTCGTAAAAAATATCTACTGCATAATCAGTAGTTCCACCTCCGGGTTCAGACTTCCAGCTTATCAGGCCTGGGTAACGCAGGCTTCGTACATCCAGCCCCCACCTTTTATGATAATACTGGCACCACAGCTCACCTGCATATTTACTGATACCATAAACTGTTTCAGGTTCTACGATCGTTTTTTGCGCCGTTTGTTGCTTCGGTGTAGTAGATCCGAATATAGCTATCGAGCTTGGCCAGTACAGTTTATTCAGCTTCTGCTCTACTGCAATATCCAGGATTTGCAATAAGCTCTGCATATTGATATCCCAGGCCTTCTTAGGGGCCTTTTCACCCGTTGCAGACAGCAATGCTGCCAGCAGGTATACCTGGGTTATAGAATGTTTCTTTATCGTATCTGTTATGGCTTGTCCGTCCATGGCATCCAGTACTTCGTATGGACCTGTACCGGCAAGCAAGGCATGTTCCTCACGTATATCAGTCGCTATTACATTAGATGCACCATAGGCAGAGCGTAAGGCAAGCGTCAGTTCTACACCTATCTGCCCGCAGGCACCTATGATCAGTATTTTCTCATTTTTCATGAACATGTGTTTTTTCCGGAAAAGATATATTCAACATACGTATTGCAGAAAAAACTACATACGTGCTTTCACCATACTGATAAAGTCATCAAAAAGATAACGTGAATCATGTGGGCCCGGGGTGCTCTCAGGATGGTACTGTACAGAGAACGCCGACTTTCCTTTTACCCTGATACCTTCTATTGAGCCGTCGTTCAGGTTCACATGCGTCACCTCTACCCTATCAGAATTCTGTGCGGCCTCGGCCACTACACCAAAACCATGGTTCTGTGTAGTTATTTCCGATCTCCCGGTCTGCAGGTTCTTCACAGGGTGGTTCAGGCCTCTGTGCCCATGGTGCATTTTAAATGTAGGTATGTCATTGGCGCGTGCCAGTATCTGGTGCCCCAGGCATATACCAAAAAGAGGTTTATCCTCTGAAAGCACTTCCTTTACCATACTCACTGCATAGTCCATAGTAGCCGGGTCACCTGGGCCGTTTGATATGAATATGCCATCAGGCTGGAACGATTGCAGTTCAGCGTAGCTGGTCTTTGCAGGGAATACTTTCAGGTATGCTCCCCTCTCGGCCATACATTGCAGTATATGACGCTTAACACCGTAGTCAAGAACGGCTATTTTTACTTTACTATCCTCATTACCATAGAAGTATGGTTCTTTGGTAGAGATCGTTGATGACAACTCCAGGCCCTCCATAGACGGCACTTTGGCCAGCTCCGCTTTCAGGCTCTCTATATCTGATAATTCTGTGCTGACAATACAGTTCATGGCACCTTTGCTCCTGATGTGCTGCACCAGCGCACGGGTATCTATATCGTGTATGGCAACGATATTGTTCTTTACCAGGTACTCTTCCAACCCCTCATCTGCAATCATCCGGCTGTAGCGCGATGATATATTCTTACAGATAAGCGCCTTGATCTTTACAGAAGAACTTTCGGTATCCTCATCTTTCACCCCGTAGTTACCTACATACACAGAGTTCATGATCAGTACCTGTCCTGAGTAGGACGGATCTGTAAAGACCTCCTGGTAGCCGGTCATCCCCGTATTGAAACATATTTCACCTCCGCTGGTACCTTTGGCGCCGAAAGCCTTTCCTTTCAGCATAGTTCCATCCTCTAACAACAGGTACGCAGGTGCAAATTCATTTTGTGCAGACATAAAAAAAACAAATTGCGCAAATGTAATAAAAACTTGGGTTGTAACCCAGAAATAGTATCAGCCGGTGGAGGATAAGTTGTAAAAAATGGAGTGCTAATGCTTGTTGTGAAGCCTGTTATATGGCTTTCATAAGCAGGTAGACGACTATTACAATTGCAAAAATGATATAGAAGATCTTGTTGATCCGATTACTGCGTTTGTAAAACTCTTTCAGCTTTTCATGAAAGGTATTACGTACGGTAACCCTGTTGTAAAACCAGAATGAATTCAGAAAAAGCGAAAAGTAATTCTTATTCATACTAATAGAGATAATAGAAACTTTAATAATTGTAAAAATAATTATTAATAATATGACCAACATTGGTGCAAATTCAATAATAAGATTCCGTATCATTGATATCCTGGTATATGTATGTAATATGAATAGTTAACACCTATCATACTTATTTGTTACAAAACTGTAAATCCTCTGCTATTTTATTAATAACTTCTCTTCAGGCAAATATGAGGCCAAAATAGCATTTTCGGAAATTTTTTTGCATAATGCTATCCACATTTTCTATCCATGATATGAACAAATGCCGCTATCCCTCAATTTGAATAATTGAGTAAATTTGAACCATAATGTGCACCTCCGATACAATATTGGTAGTACTGGGATACCCCGTAGATGAGAATGGAGAGCCAAGCCCTATACTCAAGGCAAGGCTGAACAAGGCTGTTGAACTATACAAACAAGGGGCTGCAGGCAAGATCATCGTTACCGGCGCAGCAGTAGACAATCAGTTTGTAGAGTCAGAGGTAATGGCACTATATTGCATAAAACAAGGAGTACCTGATACAGATATTTATATTGAGTCTAACGCTAAGAACACCTACGAAAATGCACGATTGGTGAAAGGCATCATGAAAGAGAAAGGCTATAAAAAAGCTATTGTGGTCACATCCAGCTTCCATAAACTCAGGGCGCAGCAATTTTTCTCAAGAGAGCTGAAAGAGGTGACTGTAGTACCCGCACCTTTCCCGGATAAGTTCCCTGTGATACAGCGCATGATACTTTTGTTAAAAGAATATATTATCCTGGTATTGTTCAAACTGGGGCTGCTCAACAGCAGGTACTCCATTCAATAAGTTTTGCCTGTGAATAAGAAAGATAAAGCACAGGCCGATGCCATTATTGAAGAACTCCGCCGGATACGGTGGCTGGACAAATATCATAATTTTCACAAGGTCGTACCCGGTGTAGATCACAGCCCCGACGAGGTGAAGGACATTGTTAACAACCTGGTGGAAGATTGCTGTACTGAGCTGATACGCCATTATTCAGGCAAAAAAAAGCCCACAGTGGCTACTGTTAGAAGTATCATCATCAAGTATATGGACCTGATATCTTACACCGATGTAAATATAGAGAACAAGGATTTCGGTTATGAACTATGCTGGTATATAGCCGAGAAGATTGGCATCACTATTCGCAAGTACACAGAAACCAAGGTGTACGGATACTGGCGTGTAGAAAATAACCGTCTGCGTGAAGTAACAAAACGAGGCGTGAGAAACAAGAAATCAACTAAATAATCACTAACACCTACTTAGTATATCCCAGTAGTTTCAGCATACTTTGTGCGGTCTGCTCTTTTGCATACAGCCAGTCTACCATATTACCGTTCTTATCCTGTTCTACCACCACGTGCTTGGGCGATGGTATCATACAATGTTTGATACCTCCATAACCCGCCAGTTGGTCCTGGTAGGCGCCTGTGTGAAAGAAGCCCATATAGAGTGGTTCCGCACCTTTTTCCTTATCGGTCTTGGGCAGGAATACAGCATTGATATGTTCTTCTGAAGTATAGAAGTCGTGGCTGTCGCAGGTAAGCCCGCCCAGGTGCACTTCCTGGTATTCATTGTCCCACTTGTTGATGGGCAGCAGCAGGAACTTCTCACCTATACCCCACGTATCGGGCAGCGTAGTAATGAAAGAGCTGTCTATCATATACCATATCTCCCTGTCGTTCTGCATCTTTTCGCCCAGTGTGCTGTATATCACGGCACCGCTCTCCCCTACTGTATACGAACCGAATTCCGTATAGATATCGGGCACGTCAACCTTGTTGCGCTTGCAGACTTTTTTGATGTTGGATACGATCTCGCCAACAATGTATTTGTAATCATAGTCGAAACCCAAAGAGTGTTTGATCGGGAAACCGCCCCCCAGGTTGATACTGTCCAGTTCCGGGCATATTTTCTTCAACTGGCAATACAGGTTCAACACCTTATTCAGCTCACTCCAGTAATAGATATCATCTTTGATACCCTTATTCATGAAGAAGTGCAGCATTTTCAGTCTGAACTTATCGTTGCCTTTTATCTTGTCCACGTAAAACTCCAGCACATCTTTCTTCTGTATACCCAGGCGCGACGTGTAAAAGTCAAAGGTCGGCTCCTCTTCTGTTGCCAGCCTGATACCTATGTTCACCGGGTCTTTTGACCTGATAAGTCTCTTGTAATCCTCAAACTCTTCTTTATTATCCAGTATCGGCACCACGTTCCTGAACCCCTCGTTGATCAGGCGGGCGATGCTGCGGGTGTAGGCTTTGGTCTTATAACCATTACACACGATGAATGTATCCTTGGTTATCTTTCTGCGTTTGTATAACTGTTTGATGATCTCTATATCATAAGTAAAAGAGGTCTCCAGGTGCACATTGTGCTTCAGCGCCTCTTCTACTATAAATGAGAAATGCGAACTCTTGGTGCAGTAACAATAGTAATAATTACCATCGTACCGGGTTTTCTTTATCGCATCGTTGAACAACTTTTTAGCTGTAGCTATCTGCTGGCCTATCTTGGGCAGGTAGGTAAGCTTAAAGGGCGTACCGTACTTGTCTATCAGCTTTTTTATATCCACTCCATTGAACTGCAGGTAGTTATCTACTACTTCAAAACCTTCTTGCGGAAAATCGAAGGTTTGTTTTACGAGGTCAGTATAGCTGTTGTTCATCAACTTATAGAACAGTTTTTTATTTGATCCTTTTCTTTCAGGCGAATAAAGTTATAATTAATTGGTTTCATGTAAAACACAAGCAACAAAGTTCTGTAATTATTTTTCATTCAGGGTCTTTTTTTGCACTAAGTTTGTCGCTTCGTTCCAACGTATATGAAGAAAGCGTTATTCCAGATGCACGTGGCTGTACTCCTTTGGGGTTTTACAGCTGTTTTAGGCCGCGCAATAGACCTCAGTTCACCCGTCCTTGTCTGGTACCGTATGCTCATGACGGCGGGCTTCATGTCCGTAATATTATTTTATCGTAAAGAATGGGTGCCCATACCCCGGGGCGACAAATGGCGACTGATATGGATCGGCTGCCTCATCGGTATTCACTGGGTGGCTTTTTATGGCTCTATCAAGTTTGCCAACGCCTCTGTTGCCCTGGTCTGCCTGTCTACTGCCGGCATCTTTACCTCCCTGCTCGACCCCTTCGTCAACAAAACAAAACACAGCATTACTGAGTTACTCCTGGGACTGCTGGCCATTGCCGGGGTGTATCTTATCTATAGTTTCGACCGGTCTTTCGGGCTGGGCGTACTGTTTGGCATAATTGCCGCTCTGCTTAGCTCATGGTTCACAGTGCTCAATAAGAAGATAGCCCACAAATACCCATCGCGTACCATGGTGTTTTACGAGATGACCGCCGGCTGGACACTTATCACCCTGCTGATACCTTTCCAGGTCATATACTCAACAGAGACAGTCGACCTGCTACCTAACGGCTACGATTGGCTATGGCTGGTTATCCTGAGCCTGTGTTGTACCGTATGGGCGCAGTCGCTGGCACTGAACGCCCTGAAGCATATCAGTGCATTTACTTCAACCCTCAGTGTGAACCTGGAACCTGTTTACGGTATATTGCTGGCCTTTGTATTCTTTAAAGAATATGAAATGCTGAATACCCAGTTCTATATAGGCATGCTGTTGATATTATTATCCGTACTGCTGCAGATGCTGCGCGTGCTCCGCCCCGGCAAACCTACCTCTTACGTAAAAGAGAAAGGCGGGATAGATTAGAGGATAGGTAAATGTTTATCTTTAGCACATGAAGGCAATACTCATCATGTTAGTGCTGCTACCGTTTAGTTGCCTGAGTCAGACTATTTTCCTAGCTAATGGTAAGCAGCATACTATGAAATACGAACAACTCAACTATGAAATATATTTTGATTATTGGCCAGCGGAAATTTCCAACATTAATCTACGACTATTTTTCACCCAGAAAGACACTCTTTACACTTCTGCAGACAGTAGTATCACTTTTTTCTCCAATCACCACTACGACTTAGTTAAACAAGACTCTGTATCTTTTTATGGCTTTATCAACAGGAGTCCTTCGAAAGACACAAATATTTGTACATCCTATAGTAATGGCGAACTACAATCAGTACGCAAAACAGTATACAATTCAGACAATAACATTACTTATGAACACACAAAACTCCAAAAGAGTGAAGTAGTTGAAATCATTAATACTTGGTTTAATGAGATAAAACAAGATTCATTTTCAACTTATACCATTAATGATACAATAACTGCATTTACCTATAAACATCATGACACAGGTGAATACTCAGAAACTATTTATCTCCATTATCTGTCAAGTAATACCCGAGACACTATCTATCGAGTACCATTCCCTTATCATAATAAAGATACTATTAGCATTAATCATAACTTTCCGACTCTCGACATTACCAACAGTATTAAAAACGAAATATCTGAGTATATAAAACTTCTAAAAAAAGTCAGAAATTCTTACAAAATTGTTTTTCTCTACCAAAACAACGTAACCTGTGAGTTATCACTATATAATAGACAATCGGTTCATAATGTAGCTTACAATTTGCAGATTACGATTAACAAAATGAATTCTGACTAATGCACTGTCCCCTTACTGGCACGCTATTTGCATTTTACAATTCCTCAAACTATACAACGATGAAAAAGCTATTGATCACTATGGCTGCAGCCATAGCCATGACTTCTATGTCCTCGTGCGAAAGGAATTTTACCTGCACCTGTGTATATCCCGGGGCTGCTGCCGGCACTACCAAAACGACCATCAAAGCATATAACCGGAACGACGCGCAGGAAACATGTACAAAACTAAATAACGGCGCACGGCAGAACGGGGGAGCATGTGCTCTATAGCGGGCATTTTTTTGCAGTGTATATTTTTATTACCGTGAAAAAATATAGCTTCGCAGCCTGAAAAATTTTTAAAAACCCGATATACAGAATGATACGCCGTATCCTAACCGCCCTTTTACTGGTACTATCCATTACGTCAATCCAGGCACAGGATATCAACCTGGTTGACCTGAACACCCAAAGAGAAAGAACCAGCCGTGGAGGTGCCACAGCACTTGGAGTTATTGCACTGGTAGATATAGGTGCGGGGATCGCCGGATATACCACCAGTTTCCCCGGCGAGTTTGGCCACCAGTATTCTTTTTTCACTGCCGGTTACGGCGTCGTAGAGGGCATTTTTGCGTTGGGTATGACTGCCGGAATTAAAAGCCGCGACATCAACGACTTCGACCTGTCTTATGAAGAATTCGAGGCAAACCTGCATGCATACAAAGTACGTGCTGCATTCGACATCGGACTTACAGCCGCGGGATTCATACTTTACGCAGCCGCTCCTGATATCCTTAACGACAGGCAGATGGTTTCTGCCTTTGGTCTTGCTACAGCTACACAGGGTGTGGTCATGTTCCTGGTCGATCAACTGGTGTATTCTGCTCACAAAAAGAACGCGACTAAATGGGCCAAACTATTACAGTCGGTTTATCCAACAGCCAATGGCGTGAGCATAAATTACAGGTTCTGACAAACCCATTGTCTACCTTACTCATCCTTAGGCTCCCAGAGTTCTATCTTATTGCCATCGGCATCCATAATGTGTACAAACTTACCAAAGTCGTAACTGGCCACACTGTCCAGTATGGTCACACCATTCTCCTTCAGTTTGGCCAGCAGGCCCTCCAGGTTCTGCACACGATAGTTGATCATAAATTCCTTTTTCGATGGCTCAAAATATTTATCCCCGGTTTTGAAAGGGTTCCATTGCAGGCTGTTCACCTCTTCCGGTTTATTGATGTTCCTCGATTCAAAACTTACAGACCCCCAGTCGCTTATTTCCATACCCAGGTTTTTGGCATACCACGCGCGTGTCTCTTTCGGGTTGTCTGAAAAAAAGAAGATACCTCCTATGCCCGTCACCTTGGGTGTAGTATCTGTTGCTGAGCTGTCTTTTGTTTCTTTATGCTCTTCCATATCGTAATTATTAATAGCTGGCCTGAAGCTGGCCAAAAATATGGCAAACGGGATTAATATCAATGACCTTTTCATCGGGCTTGTTTTTCGTTTAAAAACGACTGCAATATACCATTAAGCAACAAACCGAATGCATCCGGCATCCATATCATTGCACAAGCTTCCATGTTAAGGGCATATTAATATTGATCCGCAACGCACACTGATAAAGACATAAAGTGCACAATTTTGTACCTTCACCACTGCATGCGCAAGATCGCGGTCATATTGCTATTGTCAATTTATGGTTTAGGCACACTTATACTGCCTGATAGCGACTTTGCGTACCTCTGCCACCTGCCCGATATGTACGAGCAATGCAGAGCAGAAGATCCAGACATCAACCCCGCTGATTTTGTTTTTGAGCATTTACTCAATCTGGAAGATGTTATCAGCCATTTTGAACATGAGGACGATAACAACGAGACTGAACTACCGCATCAGCCTTACCATTCATCGCAGCCGGTACCACAGGTTGTTATTGCCCTGAGCCAACCCATACAAGTCATTTGTATACCACAAATTATCTCAGATGGCGATGACAGCGGATTCCCGATACTAAACGACAAACATCTTGCATCCGGCTACCTGTCACGTATTTTCCACCCTCCCATTGTTTAATTGTGTCATTTCAACAAGCGGCAAACACTTGCGGCTATAATTATTTCTTACACAATTAAATCAATAACAATGAGATCAATATTAATGGTATTGGCAGCTATATTCATGCTGGCCGGTACAACATATGCGGGCGAAAAAACAAATGTCCCTGCAGCAGTAAGAGAAGCATTCCAAAAAACGTACCCGGGAGCCGAAAAGCTGAAATGGGATAAAGAAGACGGGCGCTTCGAAGCATCATTCGAATATAAAGAACAGGAAATGTCCGTCCTCTACAATGCCAATGGCACCGTAGCCGAAACTGAAACAGAGATACCTGTTACTGACCTGCCAAAAGAGGCTTACAAATATGCCTCAGGAAAAGGCAAGGTAAAAGAAGCGGCAAAGATCGTCAGTGCCGATGGCACAGTTACCTATGAAGCTGAGGTAGGCAAGAGCGATCTTATTTTTGACGACAACGGCAATTTCTTACAGGAAAAAACAGACAAAGAATAAGGTATAACATGTTTTGATCATACCGGGCTGCATACAGCAGCCCGGTTACACTTATTATGATGTGTTTATCCCGCAAAAAACAATTTTAAATGAAACGATATTTCATATGGATATTCCTGTGCCTTGTAGTCAATACCGTCACAGCACAGGAACAAATAACCGTTAATATAAAAGACAAGAATACAAATGAACCCGTTGAGCTTGTCATCATAGCAACAGGCAATAAATGGCTGGGTACTACCGACGGCAAAGGGAATGCACAGATAAAACTACCGGAAGGTAGTCATAAGCTGCATTGCACCCTTTTGGGCTACAACGACCTGGATACTACCATAACAACTCCTGCTAAAGGCACATTGCAACTGTATATTTCGTCGGGCAGTAATGCTATGGACGAGGTAACAATTGTCGCCTCTACCCGCAACAACCAGGCAATAGAAAACAGCCCCATGAAAATAGAAGTACTGGGGCTGGAGGAAATGAACGAAGAGTCAGGCATTAAGCCCGGTAATATTGCCAGTATACTGGGCGATGTCAGTGGTGTGCAGATACAACAGACATCCGCTACGTCAGGCAACAGCAATGTGCGCGTACAGGGGCTTGACGGCAGGTATACACAAATACTGCGCGATGGTATGCCACTCTTTGATGGTTTTGCGGGAGGCTTCGGTATTCTAACCATTCCTCCGCTCGACCTGAAACAACTGGAGCTGATAAAAGGCTCTGCCAGTACACTGTATGGCGGGGGTGCAATTGCCGGATTGATCAACCTGATATCCAAACGTCCGTCATATAAACAGGAATTGGATGCGCTGGTCAATTACACGTCGCTGAAAGAGTTCAATGTGAACATGTATACAGCAAAGAGGGGTAAGAAATTTGGCTATAACCTGTTTGCCGGGTATACTAACCAACAACCGGTTGACGTGAATAAAGACGGTTTCAGCGACCTGCCGGATGGAAATAGTATTGTTGTCCATCCCAAACTGTTCTACTATCCGTCTGATAGAACGCTGATTCTGGTTGGCTACACCGGTTCTTTCGATACCCGCAAAGGAGGAGATATGAACTTGCTCAGTGGCCATGCCGATGCTGTACACAGCTATTACCAAAGTAATAAGTCGCAAAGGCATACAGGCGAATATATAATTGAACACTTCTACGCCAACCAGGCCAAACTAACGGTAAAAGGCAACATGAGTTCTTTCAACATGGAACAGGATGAAAAGAAATATGCGGTACAAGGCGATCAACTCAGCTATTACGATGAAGTATCGGTATATAAGCCTTTTAGCAGCAGCGACCTGGTGGCAGGTGTCAACATTGTAGGCAACAACTACCGGACTGTAACCCCGGACACAGCTATGCTCAAAACTTACGGCAACTTTACAGCCGGTATGTTCGGGCAATACAGCCTGCGCATAAAGGAAAACACTACTATCGAAACCGGGCTCAGGCTGGACAGGCACAACCGGTATGGCTGGTTCCTGTTGCCGCGTGTGGCTGTGTTTCACAGGTTCAACCAACACTGGGCTATGCGCGCAGGTTATGGCAGGGGTTACAAAAACCCTAACCCCCTGGTGCAGCAAACACTTCAGTATAATACACTAAGCCTGTTGCCGCTCAGCAGCACGGTCAACCCTGAATTATCTTCAGGCTACAATGCCGGCCTGAATTATAAAAAAGAATGGAGCGAACACACATCACTGTTCATCAACCAATCATTCTTTCTTACGCAGGTCAATAAGCCGATACTGTTCATCACAGATGCCATCGGCAATGTTGGCCTGGTGAATGCAGGCAAACCAATTGTCACCAAAGGTTTTGACACTTATGTAAAAGTCGGACTGAAAAGCTGGGAACTGTACCTGGGCTATACTTATACCGATGCACAAAACACATATGCTACAGGCAACAACTTTATACCGTTAACGCCGCGCAACCGTGCCGCGGCTGTTGTGGTCAGGGAGATCGGTGAGGCATGGCGTTTCGGGCTCGAGGGCTCTTACACAGGTAGTCAATACAGGTATGATTATACCAAAACACCCGGTTATATGTTCCTTGCATTAATGATATCCCGCAATATTGCAGAACATATTACGATAGTACTCAATTGCGAGAACCTGCTCGACTACAGGATGAGCAGGGTGGAATCGTTATATACGGGTACAATATCCAACCCCACATTCAAACCATTATGGGCACCCATAGACGGTCGTGTGGTAAACCTGTCTGTCAGGTGGAAACTATAGCCATATTGGCAAACTATACCGATAATGCAAAGAGCAGCGGGCGTAGGAGTTCGCTGCTCTTTTGCCATTGCAACATTTGTTTATAACAATAATTTTATGTATATTTGATGCAATTGACAGCGTATGAATTTGTGGCAATTATATATGGACAACGAATTATCAAAACAATAATTTACTCAGGCTATATTACCTATTAAGCAATTAACAATACATAACCGCATTTCAATGCATGAAAAAACACCTATGACAACGTCAAAACCTGGAAAACAAACAGCAATTGATAATGAGAACGTTACAATATTAGTGAAAGAAAAAAGGTACACCCCTACCCAAAAACGATACAAAACGATACAAAACAACACGATTCTTTGGCTGCAATGTTACCGGGGAGATACGCTGTTGTAGCTTAGTTATACATTACAAATAATACCAACCATGAAAAGAACAGGGTCAATACATGCAACATTTCTTCAGGAGATCAAAATTATCCCTTCACCTTTTGCCAAAGGTTTTGTAATTTATACCTCTTACAAGTTACCTTTGTACTAATTATTAGACGAATAGAATATGTTGCAGGAAGCTACTACACAACAAGATAACAGGCTCTCGTTCGACGAGTTCAAGAGCGAAGTGTTGCAGGACTACCGACTGGCAGTAGCCAGCCGCGAGGCCAGCCTGATAGGCCGTAAAGAGGTGTTGACGGGAAAAGCCAAGTTCGGCATATTCGGCGATGGTAAAGAACTGGCGCAGATAGCCGCTTCAAAATGTATGCAGCCCGGCGACATACGCGCGGGATATTATCGCGATCAGACCCTGATGTTTGCCACAGGCATGAGTGATATGGACAAATTCTTTGCCCAGCTTTATGCCACTACAGATATAGATAAAGAGCCCGCCTCCGCCGGGCGTATGATGAACGGCCACTACGGCACCAGGTGGATAGACGAAAAAGGCGACTGGGTAGACCTGACAAAGGCGCCGCAATCGTCCAGCGACGTTTCGCCTACGGCGGGTCAGATGGTACGTGCACTCGGCCTGGCATTTGCTTCAAAATGCTACCGCAATGTAAAAGAGCTGGAAAAAGGTTTTGAGAAATTCTCAAATGGCGGCAACGAAGTAGTATTCTGTACCATAGGCGATGCTTCTACCTCTGAGGGTCCTTTCTGGGAAACAGTAAATGCAGCTGGCGTATTACAGGTGCCATTGGCCATATTTGTCTGGGACGATGGCTACGGAATTTCTGTACCACGTAAATATCAAACCACTAAAAACTCTATTTCTGATGCCCTGGCTGGTATGCAGTGGGAGGACAACAAAGGTGGTATGCACATATACAAAGTGAAAGGCTGGGATTATGCCGGGCTCGTTGAGACCTTCCAGCGTGGTATTGCCAAAGCCCGCGAAACACATACGCCGGCTATCTTCCACGTGCAGGAGGTTACACAGCCTCAGGGCCACTCTACTTCAGGCTCGCACGAGCGCTACAAGAGCAAGGAGCGCCTGGAATGGGAAAAAGAGCATGACTGTATACTGAAAATGCGCAAATTCATCCTTGACAACCAGATAGCAGAAGAAGCTGAGGTAGAAGAGATAGAAGCAGAAGCTAAAGAAGAAGCACGCAAGGCAAAACAAAGGGCATGGGACGCATTCATCACCCCCATCATGCAGGAGGTGCAGCAGGCAAGCACTTTGTGCAACCAGCTGGTATATGAAGCCGGAGATAATGCATTGAAGATATCTAAACTGGTAAAGGACCTGAATGCTATCCGAGAGCCTATACGTAAAGACATTCTACAAACCATCAACAGGGCACTAAGACTGGCTGATGGCAACGGCCAGGCATCACGCACGCTGCGCAACTATTACGATACATTACTTAACGAATCAAAGGAGCGTTATTCTTCGCACCTTTATTCTGAGTCACAATACAGCGCTATGAAAGTACCGGAGGTAAAACCGGTGCTGGATAGCGAAAAATCGCTGAACGGGTACGAGATACTCAACCAGTTCTTCGATATGACCTTTGAGAACAACCCGGCTGTATTTGCCTTTGGTGAGGACCTGGGTAAAATAGGCGACGTGAACCAGGGTTTTGCAGGTTTGCAGGACAAATACGGCGAGCTGCGCATATTTGACACTGGTATCCGCGAAAATACCATCATAGGCCAGGGCATAGGCATGGCACAGCGCGGACTGCGCCCTATAGCAGAGATACAGTATCTGGACTACCTGCTGTATGGCCTTCAGCCGCTCAGCGACGATGTATCGACTATGCTGTATCGTACACGCGGTGGCCAGAAATGCCCGCTGATAGTGCGTACACGTGGCCACAGGCTGGAAGGTATCTGGCACAGCGGCTCACCTATGGGTATGATACTCAACAGCATCAGGGGTATGTACCTATGCGTGCCACGCAATATGACACAGGCAGCAGGTATGTACAATACGCTGCTGAAAGCCGACGAGCCTGCCATAGTAATAGAATGCCTGAATGGCTACCGTCTGAAAGAGCAGGTGCCCACCAATATGGCCGAAATGACCATACCCATGGGTATACCCGAAGTTATCCGCGAGGGCGATGATGTGACCATAGTATCTTATGGCTCTACCCTCAGGGTAATAGAAGAGGCCATTGACAATTACCTGGAGCCGGCAGGTATCAGTTGCGAGGTAATTGACGTTCGCACGCTCCTCCCCTTCGATGTGAACCATATGATACTGGAGTCGCTGAAAAAGACCAACAGGATCGTATTTGTTGATGAGGACGTTCCCGGTGGAGCAACCGCATACATGTTCCAGCATGTGATGGAAAAACAAGGTGGCTACCGCTGGCTGGATGTAGCACCACGCACCATTAGCGCACAGGCCCACCGCCCCGCTTACGCTACTGACGGTGACTACTTCTCAAAGCCCAATGCTGAAGACATAGCCACGGTGATAGAAGAAATGATGGCAGAATAGAAAATAACACAGAATACTTATTAATAGAAAAAGGAGCCCGGTGGCTCCTTTTTTATTGGTGGTATCTTATGTCCTGGAAACACAAAGCCCGCTCCGGGAGCGGGCTTTGTTATCTCTGTTTCAATTGTTCTTATTTATTACCAACAGTCACTTTGAAAGTACCTACTTTTCCTTCAGCATCTTTCAGCAGCAGGAAGTAGTTGCCGGCAGGCATGCTACCAAGGCTCAATTCTTTCTTAGAGACACCTGTTACCTGGTCGCGGAGCACCACCTGGCCTATTGAGTTCAGGATATCTATCCTGTAGCTAACTGATTTTCCATGCCAATCCAGTACCACTTTGTCTGATGTCGGGTTAGGATATACTTCCATACCATTCAGGTCAATACCTGTGATATCCAGCAATGTGATACGCAGGATGTTTGATGGCGGAGACCAGCAACCATTGTTGTTGGTCACAGCCCAGTAAGCACCTATAGTATCAGGATAGGTAGTATTCTTGAAGTTAACCGTATCCTGGCCTTTAGGACCAAACCATACAAATGAGCTATCAAAATTCGTATGGATCATGTTACCTATCAGCGATATAACCGGTGCCTTAGGTGTAGTCGAACGAACCATAATGAACGGTTGAGAATAAACCGTATCCGGTAGGTAACAACCATTATCCGTCTGGTTAGCACGTACCATTAATATATTACCATTCTGCATTGAGCTGCTACTGAACACATTACCCGTAGTAGCCTGGAACCCGTTAATGATCCACGCATAGTCAGGAGCTGTACCCAGATCTGTAGCTGTAGCGGTAAGTTCGATCAGGGAATCCAGACAGCCCGGGTTCTTACCTGTTGTAACGGCTATTGAAACCGTTGGCCTTTTACTTGGCGTGATCAACATGGTAATGAAATTAGACGTATCGTGCGGGTTGGCTACACATGAGTCTGTAGCTATCAACACGCATTGAACCCTTTGGTTATTTCTTAATGAATCTGTCACATATATCGGAGAAGTAGCAGTGTTAATAGCGATACCATCTACCAACCACTGGAATGTCGGGTTTTTACCTGCATTGCTGGTGTTAGCACTGAATATAAGCGGTTTGCCCTGGCATGCAGGATTCGTACCTGTTGTTTGCGCAATAGTAATATCTGCTGTGATTTTCTCGTGTATTACAGCTATCGGTGCAGAAGTTACTGTTGTCGGAGATGCACAAGGCGAATTTGATGTCATGATCACCCTTACCTGGTCGTTGTGCTTCAATGTTGAAGTATTGAAGTTTACGCCTGTTGCACCTACTACAGGGTTACCATTCACTGTCCACTGGTAGGTAGGCGCTGTACCGCCTGTAGTAGGCGTTACCGTAAACTGCAATGCCTGGCCGGCACATCCCGGGTTGGTACCTATCGTCAATGCTATATTAGCGACAGGTGTTTTAGTCGTGTATTGTATCTGTATTCCATTTGAAATAGCATATCCGGGGTCGGAACAAGGGGAAGAAGCACTTGACTCCATCCTTACCGTTATCGTTTCTCCGCCGCGTGCATATGCTCTGAATGTTGGCCCTGTAGCACCGGTAATATTAGTACCATTAGACATCCATTGGTATGTAGGAGAGCCCCCCGGGTTCACATTACTAACTACAGAAAGTGTCACTGTATCATCAATACAGGTTGGGTTGGTTCCACCTGTCACACCAATTGTAACTGCCGGGGCGATCGTAGTTCTGCGTTCAACAACAATTGAATCGCTCACAGTGTCAACACCGCAAAGATTAGCGTAGTACATCTGAACCATTACCGTATCCTTATCATTAAAGATGTTGCTCATCAGGGAGTCATTGGTCTGACCTGATAACAGTGTATGGTTGATGAACCATTGATACCCTATCACAGTAGTGCCTGAAGATGGACTTGCATGGAATGTAAGTGTAGTACCATAGCATGAAGGGTTACCACCGGTAGGTGGGTTGCCTATTGATACAGACGCTGTTGAAGAGCTTGTACCATATATCAACACTTCATAATCTTCAGTCTGTCCATACAGTCTGTTGCTGCAAGAGTCTATATAACCTGATGTGTTATCAGAAATTACGCGCATACGTATAGGCGTACAACTGGTAGCTGTATAGGGCACTGTAAAAGTAACTGTGTGCACCGAACCGCCAGACAGGTCTTGAATGGCCAACCTTTCGCCGGAAGAATTACCTAGTATACCATCATTATTATAATCTATGAACGCAGCACCTTTATCATTAAAGTTCGATCTGATGGTCAGGGTATAGCTTTTACCGGCAACCAGGGAAACCCTGTGCTGACATGTATAGTCCCTGTAACTGATATTACCGTCTGCATTATAATCACCATAGCCATCACCTTGAACATCCATGTATACCCTTGTACCAGGGCTGGCATCTGTTATAGATACCTCGCGAGGTCCAGATTGACGGTTATTTGAAGAATTGGTAATACCCGGAACGCAAACCGATGGCAGAGAAGTAGTTGGCAGCGGTAGAGAGGCAGATGAAGATATCAATGTAGAACGATCATTTATTATTGCTCCTATGAACCTGTCACGCTGATCAGGTGTAAACCTATCTGTACAGTTAGCGTAGTTCATGATATTTTTTGCAGTAGCGTCACCAAATGTAGTGCTGGTACACGCGTTGGACTGTCCTGAGTAACAAGTGCCGGGGCCATACTGGTAGTGAGGCTCGGTATCGCAACAACGGTCGCCCTGTGTAGCACAATTTGTGTTGGTAGGGCATGTGTTTGTAGAGGGATTACTTGCTTCAAAAGTATGGTAAAGGAAGAAAGCGTGACCCAATTCGTGAGGTAAGGTAGTTTTACCTGTATTCATCTGAGATGCCAGCATGATGGTACCATCCACACCTGCGGATGCGCCCGGGAAATAAGCATATCCCGCAACGAATGAACCACTTGTACCGGGATAACCATCCACACCATCTATCTTGTTCACCACCCAGATATTGTAATACCTGTCATTAGGCCATACACTCAAGGCTTTAAGAGCCGGATCACTCACACCACCACTTGAGCTTCTGTTCACACCATCTGTGGTGTAATTTGAGTAGGTAGCCGAGGCGTTAACACGGACAATACCGCTGGTAGCTGTACAGTTAGGAGCCCTTTGAGCCAGTTTGAAGCGGAATGGGAATTTGGTTCCTCCGCTACCCACAGGGGCATAACCAGACCATGTGGCAGCAAAGGTCTGATTCACATAATCAACTGTGTTAATGATCTGAGCATCAGATATATTATAATTTGAACCGATAGAACCACCGGTATGCATTACGTGAACTACTAACGGCACCTCGTAAATAGTATCGCCGGCTGAGTTAGTGGTCAAAAGAGAGTTCATATTGTTGTTGGTACTCAACCACTGAGCCAACTGAGAATTGAATTGTGCCACGTGTTGCGCATACGACGGGTCCTGACTCATCATTTGCTGGTGCGCACCATCGAATCCACATCTTGGCTGAGCATAGGAAGCTCCCAATATGCCAATACACGACAAAAACAATAGCGTAATTTTACGTATCATGCTTAGTATTAATTTAATGATATTTGTACAGTTGGGTAAAAATAAGGTTTTCGTTAATAAAATACTAAAAGATTTTTGCCTTTATTAATCATTTGTTCAAGCCCCAAACAAAACTTTTCTCTCATCTTATGAATTCTTCGTTTTTTTATATTAAATCCTATCTTTGCCCACTCTGTTTTTTGATAACATATAATACAAATTCATAATTTAGCAGACCTATGCAATTAAAAGGGTTGGTAAAATTCTTTACCGTAGCACTTATCCTGATTTCGCTTTATCAGTTGTCGTTTACATACGTAGCGCGCAACATAGAGAAGAAAGCGATGGCCAAAGCAGCAAAAAGGGCCAGCTTCGAACAACCGGATGCCAAAGGCAAACAGTTAGAAGACCTGACAGGAAAATATTTTGAGGATATCACCGACAGCATGCAGGGTGAAACCGTGATGAACATTCCACTTCTGAAAAAATATACGTATTCGGAAGTAAAAGAGCAGGAGCTGAACCTGGGTCTTGACCTGCAGGGCGGTATGAACGTAACACTTGAGGTGAGCCTTGACGAGTTAGTACGTTCTATGTCAAACAGGCCAACGGACCCGATACTGAATAAGGCCATAGCTGATGCCAATAAGGCAAAAGCTAACAGCCAGGAAAACTTCGTAACGTTGTTTGGAGAAGCCTTCAAACAGAACAACCCGGGACGAAAGCTGGCACAGCACTTTACCAAAGCTTCAGAAAAAGAAATAACGCTGAACTCTACAGATGAAGAGGTACTGGCCAAGATCAACAAAGAAGCAAAAGATGCAGTAGGCCGTACGTACAGGGTACTGCTTACTCGTATCGACAAGTTTGGTGTTGCACAGCCTAACGTAAACCTTGATGAGAATAAAGGTATCATCACTGTAGAACTGGCCGGTGTGCGTAACCCTGAACGCGTTCGTACTTACCTGCAGTCTACTGCCAAACTGCAATTCTTTGAGCTTTACTCAAATGAGGAGTTGATCAATACACTGCAACCTGCGAATGATGCTCTTGCAGCATACCTGTCAGGAGAAGAGCTACCCGATGATTCTGCAGCTACAACAGAAACAACAGAGAATACTGCAGCTGCAGAGAGCAACAGTGCCGATACTGCAAGCCTTGCATCATTACTTGGCAGCAGCACAACCGATTCAAATGCAGTTGCTTCGAACGATTCTACTAAAATGAGCCAGGAAGAAGCACGGAAGAAGAATCCGCTGTTTGCTGTATGGTATCCGAACATTACCCAGGAGGGTAACGTTAACAACGGCCCGGTGGTAGGTATTGTATCTAAGAGGGATACTGCCAAGCTGAATGCCTACCTCAGGTTAGATATCGTTCGTAACAAGTTCCCTAACAACGTAAAATTTGTTTATGGTGCAGAAGGAAAAGAAGCTGCCCACAACCCTAACGCTCCTTTGTACTTATATGCATTAAAAACAGAGCCGGGTGCTAATGAGTCTAAACTGGAAGGCGACCGTGTAACTGAAGCTCACATGGACTTTAACCCGCTTACAGGTAAGCCTGAAGTGGTTATGTCTATGGATGTGTTAGGTAGCCGCACATGGAAGAAAATGACGGGCGACAACGTAGGCAGATTTGTTGCTGTTGTACTGGATGACAAAGTATATTCAGCACCGCGCGTTGAAGGAGAGATCTCCGGTGGTAATACATCTATCAGCGGTAACTTTACTGCTGAAGAAGCTACTGACCTTGCCAATATCCTGAAATCAGGTAAACTGCCTGCACCGGCACATATCGTACAAGAGCAGGTAGTAGGACCTACATTAGGTGCTGAATCTATTGCAGCCGGTACTAACTCAATAATCATTTCGTTCATTATCATATTCCTGCTGATGCTGGTGTATTACAACACTGCAGGTATTGTTGCAAATATTGCGCTGATACTGAACCTGTTGTTTACTATAGGTATTCTGTCAGCACTGCATGCCACACTTACCATGCCAGGCATTGCCGGTCTTGTGCTGACTATTGGTATGGCCGTGGATACGAATGTTATCATATTTGAACGTATCAAAGAGGAACTTGCAGGTGGTAAAAGCTATCAGCAAGCCGTTACAGACGGTTACAAGCGCTCATACGCACCTGTTCTTGACGGTCACATCACGACATTGATAACAGCTGTGATCCTGTTCATATTTGGTTTGGGTCCGGTACTTGGTTTCGCCACTACACAGATAATAGGTTTATTGCTATCAATGTTCTGTGGTATCCTGGTATCACGTGTTGTTACTGATATCTGGACCAACCGCCAGCGTCACTTCAACTATTTCACTAAACTGTCTAAAACGATCTTCCGTAAAGCCAATTTCGACTTCATCGGTGTTCGTAAGTACGCTTATGTAGTGTCAGTTATCGTATTACTGGCCGGTATCGGATCAGTATTTAATGGTTTCAACTATGGTGTTGAATTTGCTGGTGGTCGTAGCTATACAATCAGGTTTGACGAAGCGCACCAGGTAAGCGAGGTACGCCAGAAGCTGGAACCTGCTTTTGGTGAATTCCCGATCGTAAAAACAATAGGTACTGACAACCAACTGAACATTACTACAGCCTACCTGATAGAAGAACCAGGGCAGGACGTAGAAGCAAAAGTACAGGATAAGCTATATGAGGGTTTGAAAAACGCTGGTCTGATACCTTCAGATGTGTCTTTCGAACAGTTTACCAGCGAGTATATGCAGAGCTCTCAAACAGTATTGCCTACCATATCTGACGACCTTGTGAATGGGGCTAAATGGGCAACTGTGCTTTCGCTGATAGCCATTTCAATATACATTCTGATGCGTTTCCGCAGGTGGCAGTATTCTCTGGGTACACTCGTAGCGTTATTCCACGATGTTTGTGTTACCCTGGCGGTATTCTCATTCTTTAAAAATGTCGTGCCTTTCTCATTAGAGATAGACCAACACTTTATTGCGGCAATACTAACGGTAATAGGTTTCTCAATGAACGATACCGTTATCGTATTCGACCGTATCCGTGAAAACTTCCGGAAGTCGCCGAACGAGGATAAAAAATCAGTGATCAACCGTTCTATCAATGATACGTTGAGCCGTACTGTTATGACATCACTTACTGTATTTATCACTATCCTGATATTATTTATTTTCGGTGGTGAAGTAACCCGTGGCTTCGCATTCGCTATGCTGATAGGTATTTTCACAGGTACTTACTCTTCTATATTCGTAGCTGCCCCTGTACTGGTAGACATGGATAAAAAAGACAAGCTTAAGAATGAAGTAGACCGTGAGGCTCAGATAGAAGAGCTGAAGAATATGGCGTAATACAATATCTTCTTTATAAGTTAAAGCCCGGAGTTATTTTACTCCGGGCTTTTTTATTATTTCAAATAACTACATTTGCATCTGTACTATGCTGGAAAGATTTTTTGAACATATGGGCAGAATGGCCCTGATGCTGAAGGGCTCCTGGAGCAGACCTGAAAACACCAGGGTGTACTGGAAGGAATTTATGGAGCAATGCAATGACATTGGCATCCGGTCGTTACCCATCGTAATTATCATATCATTTTTCCTCGGAGCAGTATTGACTATCCAGACAGCATACCAGCTTATCAGCCCACTGGTACCCAAGCCCGTCATAGCACAGATCAACAGAGACAGCACCATTCTTGAACTTTCTCCTACTGTAATATGTATTGTTCTTGCAGGAGTTGTAGGCGGAAAGATAGCCTCGGAGCTGGGAAATATGCGCGTCAGCGAACAGATAGACGCCCTTGAGATTATGGGTATCAACACAAAAACGTACCTTGTACTACCTAAAATTATTGCTGCGGTAATCATGGTGCCATGCCTGATTACATTATCTATTGCCATCAGTATTTTCGGGGGGTATATTGCAGGTAGTTTTTCAAGTATTATTACCGAAGAAGAGTTCAGGCAGGGGCTAATGTTGGAATTCATGCCGTACAACCTGTTCTTTGCTATGGCCAAATCTTTCACATTTGCACTTATTATCACCATCATTCCAAGCTACTTTGGCTATAATGTAAGAGGTGGCGCATTAGAAATAGGCCGTGCTTCAACCACTTCAGTTATCGTCAGCTGCATTCTTATCCTGCTGATGGACTATGTATTATCCGTTCTCTTATTGTAAGAACGCTTTCAAAGCGTAACCATCATAGTTGCCAGTCATGTCAGTGACAATTGTGTGATGCCAGATATTAATACCATAGAATAGCATCCGGCAAAATCCTTATTCAACAGCATCTTCCACCTGATTTATTAAAAAATGGGGGTACCTCTCATTACAAAATACCGTGTACCTATCTTAAATAACTAATTGAAAACGTGATGTTTTCTAATTGAAATTGTTTGTCAACTGATGGAATTTTACATCATCATAAAAAAACAACACAATTGACATATCCGGATATTTCTCCCTAACCTATAAACCTTATCAGCATGAAAAAAGGGCATGCCGAAACCCTGAAAATGAGGCCGAATCTTAAACATATAACACAATGAAAAAATTATTAGTTGCAATGATCCTGGTAGCTGGCACCGCTTATAACTCTTCAGCATTTTCAGTTTCTCTTCAAAAAGGAGATTGGAGTAATAACGGTGGCTGCATTGGTGACAAAGGTATTTGCCAGGTGGCAGCAAACGGAACACCCGGAGACGGTGAACTGACCTATGATGTTATTGCCAGCGAATTGGTATTAACTGTCCCAACATCATCAGCGTTCTATACCTCGCTTGACGGGGGAGATGTAGAGTACGCTGCAAGTAGCTATCTGCCGTCGGATTTATCCCAGGCACTTGGCTTCGGAGCTGAAGTAGTATATGTACCGGCTGGTACGTATTCAGTAACAACACTCCCTGATGGCACTCTTGAAGTACATCTGCCATATGCATTTGAATAAACCAATTATATACGCGGAAGCCGAAAAGCGTTCAACAGAGTAGGTACAACTTAAAAATCAATTATTATGAAAAAGATCGTCTTAATCGCATCAATGTTAGTAACTGTTAGTGCTTCATCATTCGCAGCACATTTCCCAATCGACTTCAACATGGGTATCATGGGTTGTTTCGGAGGATGTTTCCCCGGCCCCGGCATGTGTGTTGACCTGCCCGGTGCTCCCGGCGAATTCTTAAACTTCAATGAGGTAACCGGTGCATTGACATTCGAAGTAACGCCTTTATCAGCTCAATACAACGAATTCAGTGGTAATTCATTCGAATTCAGTGGCGACAGCTACCTGTCTGAAAGTGTTGTGGATGCAATGGGCCTGGGCGGCAGTACTATCTACATAAAAGCAGGTGCATATAGCATATCTGACGACGGTAGCGGCACAAAAACCATCCAGGTAGATTATGAAATAGTTCAATAAGAAATACCCTCACCGCAGGTTATCGCAAAACAGGTAACCTGTGGTTACTTTATCACCGTCTGAAACGAGTTCAATAAACAACTTAATATATAGTTATGAAACAGCTTCTGACAATCGCATTTTCTTTACTTGCACTCAGTACCAACGCACACAATACAGCCGTGCTAAAAGGCATGGTCAGCAACCCGATATCTGACAGTATTCACATCAGCTATATCACTGACTTCTTTAGCTTCCAATCCAACAAAGAACATATCGCATTGGACAAGAATGGAGCGTTCAGTGTGACACTCTCCTTTGATGATGACTACCTGGATGTTGATATTTTACACGGCAACCAGTCTACCGAACTTGTTGTAACAAATGGCAGTGAAATTACCCTGACACTGGATGCAGCCAACTTTGACTCTACAATACAGTATACAGGAAATGGTAGCGAAATTGCCAACTTTTGTGCGAAGCATGTGCTTGAAGAAGGACCTGTATTCAGCTATACATCAAAAGCAGCAATGATGTTCTCAAAAGAGAAAAAAGACTTTGCAGAACAACTGGATATGATGGCGAAAGAGAAGGCTGCCTATATAGAGTCAGAATCGTCTTTGACAGACAACTTCAAACAATACTGGAAAAACAAATTTGTATACAACAATTATTACCTGGAATTGATGTATCCTACAGTGCACAAACAATTTAAGCCTAAAGACGGGCAAGGCACTGATGTAGATGATATCATACTTACTAAAATACCCAAGGAAACATTTAACGACGAATACATTTCGGTACCGGAGTATAAAATATTTGTGTACAACTACATAGGAGGAGAATTTGTCAAAAATAAAACGACACCGGAAACAGAATTGCATACCGCTGACAGCATTATGCAGGTAATGATCTTAAAATTGCCACATGAAACAGCAGAATACGGATTAGCCAATATCTTATGCCAGATGAGTAAAATATACTCTTTAACTACTATTGAACACCTTTATTCGAAATACCGGAAACACTTTCCAAACGGTAAATACTCAGCCCCTATAGAGAACGCAATAGCCATAAAAACAAATACAGGTAAAGGCAAACCAGCAATGAACTTTACCGCAACTACATCAGATGGCAAAACTGTTAGCCTGTCTGAACTGAAAGGTAAGGTAGTATACATAGATTTCTGGGCTAGTTGGTGTACCCCATGCATTAGGGAGTTGCCACACTCCAAAAAAGTCTCCGAACACTTTGCCGGAAATGACAAGGTTGTTTTCCTGAGCATATCAATAGACCAGGATAAAAACAGCTGGAAATCTGCTATTGATAAGTATAAGATACCGGGTATCAATGCGATTGATGGCAATGGCTGGGAAGGAACAATAGCCAGGCTGTATCATGTACAGTCTGTGCCATCCTATTTCCTTGTGGACAAAAACGGAAATTTTGCACTGGACAGAACCTTAAGACCAAGCGATGAAGAAGCACTGATATCAGCTATCGAAGCGCTTGTAAAGTAGTTCCTGTCACTATGGAACGGGAGGGACAGGTGTTGCTATTGAATATAATATTCTATAACACGCCTTCCCTTTTCTGTATTTATATGGCATAGATTTTGTTTCATGTCACTTATGAACCTTAACAAGTATCTCCTTGGCTTAATGATCATTTTCTCCGCTATTATCTCTTCCTGCAAAAAGGCTTGCCCTGACGACCCGATGCCTCTAAAACCCACAACCTATACTGGTACATTCAGAACCGATGGGTACTATTATCATTTCGTAGAAGATAATGAATGGGATGGTCCAATCTATAAAACTTATATTTTCTACAGAAATGGCATTATGCATACGATCAGCATGTCAGGCTTTGATCAGTTTGAAGCAGATTTCAACACCGGATGGCGACAACAGTCAAAATATGGCTGGGGAGCATATTTTATTAATGATAGCGCCCAACATATGGTCATAAACAATTGGCGTCCGTCTCAGTGCGGACAGGCCAACACTCTGACCAGGTGTACCGTCATTGATGACACAACATTTATAGCAATACTATCTATTGATTCCAGAATTGAGAACGGGAAATACACATTAAACGATACGTTTCATTTCAGGCAGCATAATACCAAACCAGACAGCTCTAACAAATATATCTGGCCACGGTAAGTTATACATTCGTCCTTATTTCATGAATAAAATGGTTGAAATCTAAATGCTGATATTGTTGTTAAAAACAAAATAGTCGTAATAACAATAATTATTGGCTCCATCCACACTTGAAACATCAAAACAGGCAAGGATAGTTACGTTATCCTTATACGGCATAATAGCGTCAGAAAATGACGTACCGTTATCCTGCATATTTTTGAACATCTGGTCGAATTCCTCCTGTGCAGAGGGAACAATTAGAAAATTACGTACAGGGGCATGAAAAGGTTTCATCACCTTCCCCCTGTAGTTCTGCAATTTGTTTACAATGGCAGTGGCTTCTGCAAAGTACATATGAGCGTGTTTTTATTTTTGGTTCTTGAATAAAAAACTACACCTGCTTACAAGTGTACGCTCTCACTTATTTTCCCTTATTCACTGTAAATATTGGGAAACACTTTGCAAAGTCAAATTTTATTTTCGTACTTAACATATTGATTATTAACAATTAACCAATTATTAGCAATCAAAAAAATCTACTTGATCGTAATGAGCTGGGTGCGTTGCTGGCCGCACAGGTAGGTCTTTTCAGGAGAGGTCTTACTTCTTTCGCCAAAATTCCGGTGTTCGAACACAAATTTGTAAGATTGACCTCTTTTCAGGTCATACTCAAAAAATGCATCGTCAGAATAATTGAATGTATAAGTTTCTCCCGGAGCTAGCTTTACAAAATCGGGATGATCGAACCTTTTCACAAAACTCAGTTTGCGCAATACCTTTACCGGTTTCCCTGATGTATGGAAAGGAGTAAACCTGAAATGTTTAGAGCTTACGAAAACATCAATTTTACAATCATTCTTAAAAATAAAATCATAACTCAGGTATGTTGCATAGTCCAGGGTAGTTGCTACTTTAATATCCATTTTCACGCAACTACAGTAATTGTTATTCTTGAGCACCTCGACAGCCTTGTCTTTCTCTCGTTCTGCTATCTGCTCTTTTGTCAATCCTTTCTTCAGTATTATAACCGTATCGATACGCCTGGGTTTGGGCTTTGGAGCTGTATCGCTCGGGTATATTACTATTACCTTTTCTCTCATACTGGAAGCGGGGTCATAGTGGGGACGTACTTGTTCTACCTCTTCCTTTTTGTAAACGATCACAGTATCCTTAGTCTCATCTACTTTTACGTGAGACCTCTTATTAGAATTTTGTGCAAAAATATTCCCTGTCGGGAAAAACACCCCGAACATGGGAACCAATACCAAAAGCAGGACTCGAAGTAGCTGCATAAACTACTAATATACTACTTACAGGGAATAAACACAGGGTCCGGCATACCCGGATCGAAATTAAGGAACACTGTTTCGTCCTGGTCGGTATACTTTAGTTGAATACCCTCATCTACGGCCAGCTTTCTGCAGCCCTTCGGCGTGCCGATAGAAAACTCTTTTACCCTGCCCAGCCTGACAGGCACTATTAACTTGTTCTTAAATGTATCCTCATCTTTGGGAACTATAAATTCTCCGTAGAGAGTATCCCCATTTTTATAATAGTTATAGCCATACAGGTTGTAGCAGTCCAGCACAGCTTTATCACACCCCAATAATTCTACCTCGATAGTTTCGTATAAGGGTATAGCACAGAAAGAAAAAGCCTGTTGTGCAGATGCTTTGCCTGCAAATAGAGCAAAGAGTATTGACAATATCAGCCGTTTAATACCGGGCATACACCATAAAGATAATGCTTATTTACCGGCCAGTCTCTTTAGCCCTTCTTTAGGGTCTTCATAACTCTCGTCAAATACAAGCGATTGTTTATAGTCAATGATCGCTTCTTCTTTTTTACCCATCAATTCGTAGCAAAGCCCCCTGTTAAAATAGGCTTCCGGGTCGCGGGGGTCGAGTTTGGTCAGGATATCATACTGGCGGAATGCCTTCTGCAAGGAGTCTTGCTGCATATATATATACCCCAGGTTGTAATAGGAACTGGTGTAGAAACGGTCCTTGAGGATGGCACTGATGTACTCATTTTTAGCTAACTCATAATCACCCTTGTCCTGAAAATATACGCCCCGTGCATAGATAGGAAAGACGTCTGTAGTATCCAGCTTAAAGGCATTATCATAGTATTGCAGTGCCAACGGATTTGCCTGCATACCATAAACAATACCCAATTGTATCATTGCTTCGCGATAGGAGGGTTCTACCTGCAATGCTGTCTGAAAACTGGACAAAGCTCTTGTTGTGTCCTTCAGGCTCTTATATACCATGCCTTTTAGATAGTATCCTTCGGGGTCGTATACATCCTGTCTTAAAACAAGGTTTATCTCACTCAATGCCTTGGAATAATCCTCAATGAAAAGATACATTTTTGCCAGCTTGAGATGAGACTTCCTGTCCTTAGGGTTCAATTCCAGCGCCTTACCTATCCATTTCACACTACCTTCCATATCCTTATGTTCAAACAGCATATCGCCGATAGCACTATAGTATTCAGCACGTGTTGAATCAAGAGAAATAGCCTTTTTATAATCAACAAGTGCCAGGCTATCCGACTCCATGCCATCCAGCATTACAGCACGCTCAAAATACAGGCGGGCGTTATCAGGGTCTTTTTTTATCTCTTCCGTCACCTTAACAATGGCGGGCTCTCTGAATATCGGGTCATCATTCACAATAGTATCCGTATCGTTGCCACAGGCAGTAACCAATAATATCGCAGGGAGTATCAACCTATTCAACTTCATAACTGCAAACTTAACTAATTTGTCATTTGGAATAATTACCGCACAAACACCTTATGCACCTGTTTACCACTATCAAAATTCAGCACAACGAAATACAGGCCGCTTTGTTCAGCAGCCATACTGAATGTATAGAACCCCGATTGTTGTTCATATTCTTCAGCTGCCACTACCCTACCTGCCATATCTGTAATAAGTATGTTTTTCAATCCTATCGGCTGATTACGGAATACGACATTTATCCTGTCCTCTGACGGATTAGGGTATACAGTGTAATTATTCTGTGCAACAGAAACCGTAGTATCAGGATAGGCCAGCAACCAGGGGTGTTGTGTGAGTGGATAAACATCGGCTCCCGGCTGTATCGTTCCTTTCATTTTGGCTACCTGATCATGCGTAAACAACAACAGGCAACGATCTGCTGAATAGTCCATGTAATTCATGAACATGATACCATCGCCCGTCTTTACACAACCATCATATTTAGGATAGCTGCTACAGCCAGATGAAGGATATGCCTGCGGAGGTGTATCAGATATTCCATCATCCTCACCCCCTGTATCAGGGCATTTGCCATTATCGTCACCCCATATATGCAACAGGTCAAAATAATGGCCTATCTCATGCGTTAACGTTCTGCCTCCATCCGAGTCTTTTACATAATAATCAAAAGGTGATACCCTTTTGCCAAATGCGCCATAGTGCAATACGATGCCTCTCTCCATCATGCCAATACCGTTGTTGTCAGCCGCGATATAAGTAGGTATGGCAAGTCCCAGGATATTAGTAGCCTTCCCATCGTCCAGTGGGTTGATGAGCCATATATTCAGATAGCTTTCCGGATCCCAAGCGTCTGCCCCCCCGCCTGCTGTATATTTCGCACCGCTGAAACCAAACCCGGAACCATATCCCCCCTCTATATCAAAACCCGGCAGGTTTGTAATTCTTACCTCGTAACCAGGTGTAGGAGATCCGTCAGGTGCGGTATGTGCCAGGCCAAAACTGACACCTGCATTGCCAAATAAGGCTTTAAACCCTCCGGGTATCAACACACTATCCGCATTCCGTGCATTAAAATCTTTGTTGATGACAGATAATTGTGAGTCCAGTCTTTGCTCAATGCCGACAGTATTACGTATTGAACTTAGCTGATTTGTTGTAAGTATTATGTGGAACACCACTGGGATAACGGGATTATCTAAAGACGCTGTCGTCTTCATAGCTGCTCTTTCACTATACCTTTCTCCAGAACGTACCTTGTCATATGTCTCTTTAAAAGCCGGATGTGTTGACATTACAGTACTGATGGTCCTGTCGAAACCACACTTGGGCCCTTGCTGCGCATAAGATGGCAACAGGCACAAAATCTGAATACCTGTGAGGACAATAAGCTTGCCGTAAGATCTGATTGTAAGCATCTGCTCAAAAATAGACATATCATTGAAAATCACAGCCTCAACAATGTAATATATTCAACAGGCTACCTGCCTGTACCGCCCGACCTGTAATATACATTCAGGAAAAACATAGGGTTGATCATTTGCCCCGTGAGCTGTGGCTGCAGAATAAAATATTGATAATTCTTATCTATTATATCAACCCGGTAGTTATTACCCTGGTCCATCATATATATGTAATGCAACTGGAAGCCGATACCATAATAAAATTTCGAGCCTTGTCCCATAGGCCTTATGTATTCTACATTCAGATATAAGGCTGGCAGTGTTGCTTTGTTATACAGAGAAGAATCTTCAATTATCCTGCTGATGTCATTATCAGAACGTTTGCTTATCTGCACCCTGTAGCCTTTCAGGAAATTTGCACCCACACCTATTCCATATAGCAATTCAGCATCATTGTTCATCTTTTTCCTTACGCGGCCCAATAGTGTAACATTAGCATTCCGGAAGTCCATATACAACACATCCTGCCCCCCATTAAACCTTTCTACCGGCAATATCATGGGAGATATCCCGGCAATTATCGAACCGGAAAATGTTGCTTCTTCAGGAGCGTAGCTTATCACAGCCCTGGCACCGGGCGCACCTGAGGCATGATTATGCCCTTTTACATAGTTATTAAAAAGCATGGGGAAACCCAATTCTGCACCCACACCTATATCCAACTGCGCATGGGACATATGACAACCGCACATCAACAGCAAAATGGTAATTATCTTTTTCATCCTCTTGGTTTTCAAATTAATTCACGGCGATAAGCATTGCAATATTACACAAAACCGGACTGACATAGCCAGCCCGGTTTATTTCTATCCCTTATAGACAGTAAAATTATATCTGTGTAGCAGTATATACAACATCTATTGCATAGGCACCAGCAGGATATACGAATCCCGGTGTGGCCTTATACATAAAGCTGAAAGCCTGGTTAGAACCCGGGTTGCAATCAAGCAACACCAATTGATTGAACTCCCTGAGCGAGTAAAACGAAGTAGTTGTATATGGGCCTGAAAGCGTGCCTCCCGTTGAATTGGAGGTTACTTTCATTCCTAATACACCGCTTACAGGCATAGTAGGTGCAGGCGTGGTGGTGCCGGAATAAGTGAAATTGGTTGTATTGGTCTTCACTTCTATTTTGAACTTCTTGGTAGAACGTACTTTCAATTCCTGTTGTGCTGACTCTACGCCGTTAGCATAGTCGTTCACGGTATTGAACTGCAGGTTCACTACCGGGCCCGTAGCAGAACCATTGCTGGTAAAAGTAATATCAATGGCATTACTTAATAAAAGGTTTACTGTTTGAGAAGCAGCGGCATCCATATTTGCCTGATTTTGCGCACTGACACTCAATGCTGAAAGCGACAAAGCCGCAATAGTCAATAACTTTTTCATATGCTGTGTTTTTTATTATTGTTAGCGGCACAAATATGATAGCGAAAACGGCTGATTCCTAACAAACAAGGTGCCTTTAACTACTACCGGTGTTAATACTTAACCATCAGTTATGCTGTGTCGTACGCATAATCCGGTTGATTAACGGGAGGACAATACTCCATTTACAAATCGGCAACATATGCCAATCCCTTACCGGCAAGGCTTTCGCCGGTCAGTTCCTAACAGCTTGTTAATCGCTTATAAACAAGTAGTTAAGGAGCTTCAAAAGTTTCATTTAAGGGGTGTTGGTGTCGCATATTTGTATGGCAATACAACAAAACACAAAACAAGCAAACTAACGAACATCAAACTGAAACCAATGAGAAAATTAATGACATACCCGGTAGGCATAGTGCTTAAAGCATATATGGCTTATGCATTCATTCTTATAGAGCGCGAAAAAAGGAAAGAACAACGCGCCGAGAAACTGACCAAGAAACCGGTATTTCAAACTGCTATCAGCAAATAATCACCAACGCCCCTTCTGCAGGTAAAGGAAATCTCCCCTCTGCCAATCATTATTTATCGAGAAATACGTTATCGCTTTACTACAGGTTGTATTATCATCTCCACACCGCACCAACTGCGATTTATTATTATCATCAAATATTGTTGTGAAGTAAAATATCTTGCCGGTAGCAGGTAGGTAAATGGCCCAGTCATTATCCGATGTAATGCCATCCAGGTTACCAATTGTTCTGTAATCTGAAAATTGCAGGGTATCAGGCTTGAGCGTTACAGCTGCAGACCCGTAGTAAATAAATTGTGCAGAATCCAATACCTCTCCCCATGGATTGTCTTTGGCAAACCTCCTGAGTGTGAAATTACGAACCTCATTCCTGTCGAACCCCGTAAAAGCAAAATCCAGCGTTTCAGATGTACAATACACCTTCTTATGGCAACAGGATGAAATGGTCAACACACTGAGTAATAATCCGATCCAAACAGGGAAAAGTCTATTCATATAAAAAAAGTCTCTAAAAACGGCAAAAATACAGGTATTAAAATACTGTCATGCAAGTTTTGTGTCATTTCTGCAAAAAGAATTAATGGCAGGCCACGGCGATTATTATAATTTGGAGGGTCAATTATATACTTTCAAACAGATTTTTTATAAATTGGGCTTTAATTATCAATACAATACATTTTTATATAGCTATGCGTATTACATATAATATCCTCGGTTGTGTATTTGCCACAGTGATCTTGCTGGGTTGCGTGAGAAAGAATGACGTGCTGGACCCGATAACCACACCGCCGGGTGGCAAAACCGATAGCCTGGGTGCCACACTAAAAGTTACCCCCCAACATCACAAAGTAACCATCAATGCGGGTATGGTATATATTAAATATGCAGCTAAAACAATGCCTGCCAGCATGGATATGTACGACGATTCAATGACTGTTGCATCAAGTGCAGCTATGTTCGACAGCCTGACGCAAGGAGATTACTATATCTATGCCATTGGCCACGATTATTCTTTGCAACAAGGTAGTGATGTAGTATATGGTGGTGCATACTTCCATATCATCGACTCTGCTGAAATTACATATGACCTGTATCTGCAGTTGGATAATCCCAATCACCACGACTACAGGAGATAATATTACGATCGGAACTTTATATAAGAGAACCGCCCATAACAGGCGGTTTTTTTTATGCTCACCCAACCAATTGAGCGTATATACCTATCTTTGTGAATAAGTGAAGCAATTACTTGCCATATTCCTTTTGGTTTCCATCAGCTACCAGTTTGTGGCTAAGATGGGTGTGATTGTCTGGTACGAGGCCAACCAGGACTACATAGCCTCGGAACTATGCGAAAACAAAGAAAAGCCTCAACTGCATTGTAACGGTAAATGTTACCTGAAAAAACAACTCAATAAGGTGGATGATACCCGGAATGACAAACAATTACCCGGTAAAAAAGTAAAATCTGAACTACCGGAATATGTTGTTTCTTCCGCAAATTTCTCAACAATAGCTTTCCCTGCCGAAACAGCTCCTCAAAACAGCATATACAATAACCTGTATACATTCGAAGCCAGTTATTATATCTTCCACCCACCACCTGTTTGCTGAGCCATTTTCTGTTACATACCTGTTAGAACATTATTTACACCACATGAAATATTGTGTAATGTCGTCTGTTAATACAGGTATGGATCAATGTATCAGTAAATAATATCCAATGAAATATCTGATGGGTTGTGTTATGCTGTTATTATGCAGCAGCACAACAATTACAGCATGCGATGTATGCGGATGCTCGTCCGGCAACCAGAACCTGGGCTTGCTACCACAAATGTACCGGCACTTTGTGGGGGTGCAATACCAGTTCAACAGCTTTACGAGTACGCACATACCATTAAGCGATACAAAACCTGTGGAGTATTCAAACGAGTATTACAGGAACATGCAACTCTGGGGCAGGCTTTATATAGGTAAAAAATGGCAATTCTTCGGTTTTCTGCCTTACAGGTATAACACAAGTACCTATACTGCTTATAGTGTACCTTCTAAGGGGTTGGGTGACGCCACCTTGTTGGCCAACTATACCTTTTACCTAACACCTGACAGCTCTACATCGCCGGTAAGGCAAAGACTGCAGGGAGGAGCAGGCATAAAAGCTCCAACAGGTAGCTATGTGGGCGTAACACAACTGGAGCGTGAAGGCCTGCCGAACATGCAGGCAGGCACAGGTTCGTGGGACATACCCATAAACGCAAATTACACCCTGCGCTACAAACAGGCAGGTATCAACGCAGATGCTTCTTTTAACCTGACAACTGCGAATAAGGATAATTACAAATACGGCAACAGGTTTACAGCACAGTTGACAGGATTCTACTGGATACAAAAGAATAAGTTATCACTACTGCCACAAGCCGGCGCGCGCTATGAATATGCGCTGCACGACTATGATAACTACAATAGAAAATGGCTGAATAAACAGACCGGTGGCTATATAGTATCATGCACAGCAGGTGTACAGGCCTATTACAATAGCATAGGCCTGCAACTGCAATACAGCAAGCCCCTGGCACAGGTCTATGGTGGCGGATACATCAAAGCATTGCAACGTATAGACGTTGGAATAATGCTCTTATTTTAAAAACAAAAGAAATGAACATCAAAGGAATAAAAGCCATTACAGCAATAATACTGGCAACATGCCTGGCGGCATGCCAGAAACAGGAAGTAGTTACTGCGCAACCTGATGAGGTGACAATTAACATCAGCTCCCCGCAGGAAGGTACTATTTATAAAAAAGGTGACACAGTCTACATCAGTGCTCACATAAGTTACATAACACAAATGCATGGCTATATCGTACAAATTACCGATGATGCAGGAGATGTAGTGTTTGAGGCAGAAGGACACACCCACGGTGACAACATAACTGTTGCTGAAAAATGGGGCGACACACTATCTGAAACAAGGGAACTAAGCCTGGCTATCACAGCCGTAGTAGACCACGATGGAAACCAAAAAATATCTAACGTTGGCTTCGAAAGCCAACCATAACCAAAAATTAATAGTCTGATATTCTTAACGATCTAAAAAATTAATACTCATGAAATTATCATTCAAAAATATCGCTCTTATTGCAGGCGCTGCATTATTATTAACATCCTGCCAGAAAAAAGAAAGCACGGTACTGAAAACATCGAACGAAGTTCACTTTATGTTCAATAATTATTTTGGCAACGAAGAGCTTGCCTTGAACAGCGGTAACTATACAACATCACAAAACGAGCAGGTAACCATTAATACATTCAACTATTGGATCACTAATATCAGGTTTATAAAAAGTGACGGCTCAGAATATGCAGAAGAAGAAAGCTACCACCTGGTGAGGGGTAACAAATCAGCAACACATCACTTTCATGTAGAAGATATACCTGCAGCTACATATACCGGTATCAAATTCATGATCGGGGTAGATGTACCACGCAATACAAGTGGCGCTCAGACAGGAGAGCTGGATCCTGCTGTAAATGGTGATATGTTCTGGACATGGAACACAGGTTATATACAAGCTAAATTAGAGGGCACGTCTCCGCAAAGTAATGAAACAGATAATGCATTCACTTATCATGTTGGTGGCGTAGCGGCAGGCATGGAAACACCACGCGAGGTAACGTTGACCTTTGGCGCTGATCTTGTAGTAGGTGAGCAGGCCGGATCTATAGATGTAATGGCAGATGCTGCCAAATGGTTTGGCCCCGGCAACCCTGTTAAGATTGCCATGACCCCCACTATGACTATGCCGGGAGCTATGGCGGTTAAAATGGCGGACAATTATGCAAAGATGTTCAGCATCATGTCTGTAGGTAACGAATAAAAAACAGAGCTTAAAATCAACATTATGAAGAATATCCTGAATAAAACAACATTACTTTTCCTGGCAGCAGCGATCACTTTGACGGCATGCAATAGACAGGAAGACGAAATAGCGGGGAAAGGTGGGAAAGCCACTATTAAGGCTACGCCTAAACACCATGACATCAATATCGACAGCTGCACCATACACTTGAAATATAACGCTTCTGATATGCCTTCATCGTACGATGAAGAAGTTAAGTGTGTGATGGAAAATGGCAAGCCGGTAGCCACATTTACAGACCTGAAGAAAGGCAAATATTACCTCTATGGTGAAGGTTGGGACCCGAATATTGAACAGAAAGTTGTTGGTGGAACACCTTTTGCGATAACAGAAGAAAAAACGTACGAAATAAACGTACCGGTTACTGAAGGTGATTAAACATAAGAATGAGGCACTCCGAATAGAGTGCCTCATTTTTTATAACCTTGCTATCAGTTCCTCAACCTGTCCCTTTATCATATCCCTTACCGTATTGAACTCTTCCGACTCCATGTTCCGTGGGTCAGGTATCTGCCAGTCTATGTGTTGTTTTGCAGGCATCCATGGGCATGCATCACCACAGCCCATAGTTACTACCGCATCAAAGGGTGCATATTCTTTCACATCGTCTACCGACTTACTATCGTGCGCAGACAGATCATAACCCAGCTCTTTCATAGCAGTAATTGCTTTAGGATTTACAACACCTGACGGTCGTGAACCTGCGCTGAAAGACTGCACTTTATCACCCCCCAGCATTGATGCAAATGCTTGCGCCATCTGGCTGCGGTTACTGTTCTCTATACAAACAAATAATAGCTTCTTCATTTGTTAATTGTTTTAGTATAATTATGAACAGGAATAGCCATTACCGCCCCAACAATGGGTGCAGTAATGTAAACCCATAATGAATTAAAATGCCCGTTGGCAATTGCCGGGCCGATAGAGCGCGCGGGGTTCATTGACGCTCCGCATATTGGCCCTGCAAACATAGCCTCCAGTGCAACTACCCCTCCTATTGCCAGTCCTGCAAACATACCCTGCTCTTTACTTCCATGTGCTACATTCAGTATCACCAGCATAAGGAAAAACGTAAGTAATAGCTCCAAAATAAAAGACTGCATATCGCTACCTGCAGGATGCGTGCCTCCCAATAATTCATTTGCAGGGAATAGAAATTTCAAAGTAAATGATGCCATCACAGCGCCGATTAATTGGCTGCTGATATATGGCAGAATCTCCCTTCTACTAAACTTGCCGGCAACTGCAAATGCAATACTAACAGCCGGATTAATATGCGCACCCGATGTATTGCCAAATGCATATATCATGCTCATAACTACGAGCCCAAAAGTCATGGCTACACCCACATGAGTCACCATCCCGCCCGATTGCTGGTTGATGATAATTGCACCCGTGCCGCAAAACACGAGTGCAAATGTTCCAATAAATTCAGCTACATATTTTCTCATGCTAATCACAACATCCCGGTGCGCAACATGCTTCTGCTTCCGGCTTTTTCGCAAATACAGTGATGCTGTATATACCAGTACCGCTGTTCTTAAAATCAGTTATCTCATCCGCAGACATATACTGGCTGAGAATGTCATCAGGAATAATGATCGCCTTTTCTTTCTGTAGCGTTATCTCTTTGAATCCATTGTTCTTCACCAACTCCAGGTACACATCTTTCTGAATAGCACCACTTACGCAACCGGCATACATCTCAGCCACATTACGAAGTTTGGCAGGTAATTCTCCTACCAATACTACATCAGAGATACTGAAATGACCTCCGGGTTTCAACACCCTGTATATCTCTTTTATTACGTTGTTCTTGTTAGGCACCAGGTTCAGCACACAGTTGCTCACTATCACGTCAGCAACATTAGCTGTCACAGGCATTTTCTCAATATCTCCCTGCCTGAATTCTACATTATTATAACCCAGCTTATCGACATTAGCCCTTGCCTTGTCTATCATCGCTTCTGTAAAGTCAATGCCTATAACCCTGCCTGTAGCTCCGGTAGCTGCACGTGCAATAAAGCAATCGTTACCCGCTCCACTGCCCAGATCAATAACCGTATCACCTTCTTTTATCTGTGCAAATTCGGTAGGCAATCCGCACCCCAGTCCAAGGTCAGCATCTGCATTGTACCCTTCCATCTGCGTATAGTCATCGCTCATGATATTGTACACCTCGGTACTGCAACCACCTGCACCGCAGCACGAACTCATATTGGTCTCTTTGTCCTGCAGTGCTATTTCACTGTATTTTTCTTTCACTAAGTCTTTCAACTCTTGTTCTGTAGCCATTGTATTTGTTTTTATTTATTGATTGCAATATTACGATTGAATCATTCAAAAAATATATCAACAGCAATCCGGACCGCAGCTATTTACATCCGCGAAAAAGCTGTTGAAGAAATCCTTATACTTTACCCATGCTTTTGTGTTGATGCAATAACAAACTGAGGTTCCTTCAATACTACCCTGTATCAAACCTGCGTTCTTCAACTCCTTCAGGTGCTGCGAGATAGTGGCTTGTGCTAATCCCAATTCATCTACCAGGCTACCACATACACACGCATTCTTTTTTACCAGCACTTGCAATATGGCAATACGCGCAGGATGCGCTATGGCTTTTGCCATAGCCGCCAGCTCGTTCTGCTTCTGAGTAAATAATTCTGTTTTGGTTAAACCCATCATTTCATCGTTTCATTGCAATATTACGATTAATACTTTTACAATTCAAAAAATTTTTAAAAAAAAGCGTCAACAATTATGTTGACGCTTTTAAAAAGGTATCCTGAGCTCTTTATTTTACATTACCCATCAGCTTGCGCACAACAGGAGATATAACCAGCAAGGCTATACCTGCCAACAATGCATATATACCCAGTTGTTTATAGCCGTCAGTATAGGTAACCAACTTATCCATACGCGTAGCGTCTTCGCCCGCCTCGGCAATACCCGCACCTAACAAGCCCGCTACATACTGTCCGTAAGCACTGGCAAGGAACCACATACCCATCATCACACCCCAAAGTTTCTTGGGCGAAAGCTTAGTCATCAATGACAACCCTATAGGCGACAGGCACAACTCACCGAAAGTGATCACAAGGTAGCCCAGTGTAAAGACATTAAGCGATGTCATACCATCAGGGTCGGCAAAGAATATAGTTGCATAGAACACATAGAACGCACCACCAAGAAACAGGAAACCTAACCCGAATTTCACAACCGAATTTGGCTCTATTTTCTTTTTGGCCATCCATATCCACAGCAAGCCAAACACTACACTGAAGATGATAACGAACAATGAGTTGACAGTATTATTGATGACATTAGGGTCTACCCCTTCTATGCCGATCAGGTTGTGTTTCAGGTTGTTAAGAGCAAACAGGCTGAGCGAACCTCCGCTTTGCTCAAAGAACGCCCAGAACAATATTGAAAAGATAATGAACACCAGTGCTGCCACCATCTTCTTACGTTCTTCTGATGTAAGTTTTATCATTTCATAAAAAAGGTATATCAACGTGAGTGGGCCAATGGTATACATGAAATAATCCGTGTACTCTGTTTTTTGTACCATCAGTAAAACGATAGGCATTACAGCTATCGAACCAATGAATACTGCGATCTCATAGCTCCTGCGTTTACCCGGTGCCATATCCTTCAAAGGGGAGATACCAATTGGCCCCATGGTCCGTTGTGTGAACAGGAAGGTCAGCAAACCGATGATCATAACGACACCTGCAGCACCGAATGCCAGGCTCCATGAATGATATTTACCGAGATAAACACACACAAAACCACCCAGCAGTGCACCTATGTTGATACCTGAATAGAACAACCCAAAACCTGCATCACGTCGCGGGTCACCTTCGTGATATAATTCACCCACCATGGTGGAAATATTCGGCTTGAAGAAACCAGTCCCGACAATAGTAAAACAAGTACCTATGTAAAAGAAGTGTTGCGGTGATGCCGCAATAACAAAACTACCTATGATCATCAACAGCCCGCCCCAGAACAACGACTTACGAAACCCAAGTATTTTATCGGCAAACAAACCACCTATAAAAGTAAAAGCATAAATAAACGCCTGTATAGAACCATATTGCAGGTTAGCTTCTTTATCAGCAATAGACAATTGCGACACCATAAAAACAACCAGCATACCCCGCAACCCATAGAAACAAAAACGCTCCCACATCTCTGTAAGAAACAGGTACCATAACTGCTTAGGGTATTTCCCCTCAAAATCCTGTATTCGTTTCAGGTCTAATGATTCTTCAAGTAATTCTGCCATAGCTTGTTTTTAAAGTATTGAACCGCCAAGTTAGCTATTTATTGTTTTTTCAAAAGAAAAAGTCCCGCCACATGGGCGGGACCTGAAACAAATACAGTTTGAAAATTATGTCACTCCGTGCATCAGTTTATTCAGCGGCTTGCTGAGTATAACTAATACAAGACCTATACCCACAGTTATCATACCCATTTGGGTATAAATATCTACGTATTGATGTAAAGTTTGTTCAGCCGATGCTTCTACGGCACCTCCGCCTTCACCATGGCCTGCTCCGGTAAGTTGTGCCAGTATAGCGGCTACATAGTTGGCACCTGCAATAGACAGGAACCATGCCCCCATGACCATACCGGTCATGTGTTTGGGCGCCAGCTTGGTTACCATTGACAAACCGATAGGAGAAAGGAACAACTCGCCGGTAGTATGCAACATATACAGGAATACCAAAGTCAGCAACGGCATTTTATAATCAGCACCAACAAAGGGCATCATAGCCTGAACGACCAGGTAACCCAAACCCAGTTGAACGATACCCAGTCCAAACTTCATAGGTATATTCGGGTTCTTACCTATTTTAGACAGCTTCACCCACATTACCGAGAAAATAGAACCGAAGATCAGGATATACAACGGGTTGAAGAATTGTGTTGTAGCGGCACCAATCTCAGTTCCGAATACATGCCTGTTCACGTTCCTGTCTGCAAACAATGTTAATGAAGACCCTGCCTGCTCGAAACATGCCCAGAAAACAATATTAAAGAACATCAACAATATCAGAATGATCATTCTGTCCCTGAGTACAGCACCGCCTTTAAAACCTTCGTACAGTAGAATGAACAACATGATAGCAGCAACCAGGCCCAGTAGTACACCTACTGCTGCACTATTATTCAGCAAAAGATAAAATACGGGGATAACAGCCAACGTAGCCAGTATGACCACATGCAACCTGCTCAGCGGACCAAATGCAGGTTTCAGCAATTTGTCCCTGTCAGGCGGTAAACCGTGGCCTTCGTAATGTTTTTGACCAAACATAAATACAACCGCACCTAACACCATACCGATACCTGCCAGGCCAAAACCATACTCATAACCCAGTCGGTTACCTACCTCAGCCACAACTGTTGTTGCCAGGAAAGCCCCCAGGTTGATACCAATATAAAATATAGTAAAACCGGAATCCCTGCGTGGATCGCCATCTGCATATAAACGCCCTACAATACTGGATATATTTGCCTTGAAATACCCGTTACCGGATATAATGACGGCCATACCCATCAGTAGCCAGAACTCCCCGCCACCTAATATCATGAATTCACCCAACGCCATCAGGAAACCACCCATGATAACTGCGATACGATAACCCAACAGGCTGTCTGCCAGTTTTCCACCTAATACAGTTACAGCATAAACCAGCGCTGTGTATGCACCATATATCGCAAATGTCCTGGCATCGGCTACCATTAATGTCTTGGTCAGGTAAAGCACCAATAGTGCACGCATACCATAATAGCAGAAACGCTCCCACATTTCAGCGAAAAACAGCCAGTATAATCCCGGAGGATGTCCTGTAACGGGAACGTTTGACGTCTCGTTTATCGGCAGATCGCCTGATGTTCCTAATTCTTTGTCATCGTGTTGTTGCGACATAGATGTGATAAATTTTAAAATGAGTTACGAAAGATAATAAAAATCAGGGGGGATTAACATTTGTCATAAAAAAATACCGCACAAGGCGGTATTTTCTGTCCATATATCAAAAGGCTCTTATTTAATGTATATTCTTCTCTGCCATTACTTTACGTAGCCACTTCAACAAGACGAGCAACATCACGGTTGCCACCATACACAGGGCAAAATTCACTAAGAAGAAGTTGGCCTTATTATCAAATCTCTCCCACAGGCCGGATAACATGCCCGATAGCTTATTACCAATAGCTGTAGATAGGAACCAGCCACCCATCATAAGGGCAGTAAGCCTTGGCGGACTGAGTTTTGATACAAGAGACAATCCCATGGGAGACAGGCATAGCTCACCAAACGTAATAACACCATAAGATGCTATCAGCCACCAGCTGGATGCTTTTTCATCACCCATTGAAATACTGGACACAGCTGCCACCATCACTAAGGTAGAGAGCCCTGTTATGAATAACCCCAATGCTATTTTTGCAGGTGTAGATGGTTCTTTCTTTTTAGAACGTAGCAATCCCCACAGTCCTACTACAACCGGTGTAAGCAGCACCACCCAAAACGGGTTGATAGACTGATACAATTCAGTTGAGAACAACAATAACGAGCCACCAGGTGCAGGACGTTGGTCTGCAGGTAGGTTCTCGAAATAAGTACCCTCAACATTTGCAGGGTCGTAAGTTACTTGTTGTGCCATATTAGCTTTAGTAGCCACATTGGCTATAGTTTCAGGCATCTCCCTGTCAGTATAGTCTTTTGCCCACACCGTCAACGCATCACCATTCTGATGGAACACAGCCCAGAAGATGATAACGCAAAACATCACAGACAGCAGTGCGCCAATAGAGTTCTTATCTTCCTTGCTACCCCTTACCCATAACGAACCATAAAATATGATAACAGGGATACAACCAAACAGGAAGGCGTCATTAGAATCTGTACCGAAAATATTACCTGGTAATGTAAAACCTATGATACCACATATAATAACCGGCAATAACACGTAGGCAAATATCTTGCCCAGTGACATATCTTCTTTCTGTACAGGCTTCATCACATCAGCATGTTTTATATGCTTGTTGCCCGACATGAATATCAACACACCGATAAGCATACCTATCCCCGCCGCACCAAAAGCATAGCCCCAGCCATAGTTGATACGCATAAAAGCCGCTACGAAGTTGCACACAAAAGCTCCGATATTGATACCCATATAAAAGATATTATATCCTGCATCTTTATTGGCGTTATAACGTTCATCGTTATATAGGTTACCTACCAATACAGATATGTTGGGTTTAAAAAAACCGTTACCCAAAATGATGAGCAATAATGATATATAAAACGCATTGCCGCCCGGTATAGCCATGCCCAGGTAACCCGCAGCCATCAGTAAGCCACCGGCTATCACGGATTTGCGAAAACCGAACACCCTGTCTGCCAGCAGGCCACCTATAAATGGCGTCAGGTATACCAATCCCAGGTAAGTGCCATATATATCAGATTTTTGCACCGGGCTGAAACCCATACCTCCGTTCTCCACTGAGTCAAGCATATATAAAGAAAATATGCCCAGCATCAGGTAATACCCGAAACGTTCCCACATCTCTGTAAAGAACAGTACATATAGCCCTTTAGGATGTTTGGCGGATGAAACATTTGTGTTGTCGCTCATAAATAGTTGATAAGTTTTTCTGTTTAGAATAGCCCCATTAAGTAATTTCGAGCCCTCAAAATAGCCATAATATTCAAACAAGGTATCGGATAGGCTGTTTTAACTTCTTAATTTTGCCAAATGTCAGCATATAATATTTTACTGTTAGGAGCGGGAGGCCGCGAATGTACACTTGCCTGGAAATTAAGTCAAAGCAAGCTGTGTAAAGAATTATTCATTGCCCCCGGTAATGCAGGCACTGCTCAGTATGGCAGCAATCTGAACATACCTGTTACTGACTTTGAAGAATTGAAGAGGGTATGCATTGAAGATAAAATAGACATACTGGTGCCGGGTCCTGAAGACCCGCTGGTAGCAGGCATATATGATTTCTTTAAGAACGACCCTGAATTACAGCACATCATGGTTGCTGGCCCGTCAGCAGCTGGTGCACAGCTTGAGGGTAGCAAGGCTTTCTCCAAAAGGTTTATGCAGCGTCACAATGTACCTACTGCAGGCTACGAAGAGTTTACTGATGAGAATTACGATGCAGGTGTTGCTTACATCAAACAACACAGCTTGCCTATCGTGCTGAAAGCCGATGGACTGGCTGCGGGCAAGGGTGTGGTTATAGCTCAAAGTACAGAAGAAGCACTGACCACCTTCAACTCCATGATAAAAGAAGCACGCTTCGGCGATGCGAGTAAGAAAGTAGTTATAGAAGAGTTCCTGGATGGTATTGAATTATCTGTATTTGTGTTGACTGACGGCACGAATTATGTTCGCCTGCCGGAAGCAAAAGACTATAAGCGCATCGGCGTGGGTGATTCTGGTCCTAACACCGGCGGTATGGGTGCCGTTTCCCCTGTACCCTTTGCGGATGATGCCTTCATGCAAAAGATAACAGAGCGTATCATAGACCCGACAGTAAAAGGACTGAAAGAAGAAAGGTTGACCTACCAGGGTTTCATATTCTTTGGCTTGATAAAAGTGAATGGTGAGCCATATGTAATAGAATACAACTGCCGTATGGGCGACCCGGAAACGGAAGTAGTGATACCAAGGCTGGAGAACGACCTGGTAGAACTGATAGTACTGATGCACAACGGCAAACTGAATGAAGCTGCTGCTAAATTTAAGGCTGAAGCTGCATGTACGGTCATGCTGGTATCAGAGGGATACCCTGACAGCTATGCCAAAGGCAAAGTAATGACAGGATTTGAAAATGTGAAAGACAGCATGCTGCTACATGCAGGCACTATCATCAAAGACGGCCATGTTGTTACCAACGGGGGACGCGTGCTGGCAATTACATCATATGGAAAGAATATTGCTGACGCACTGGCAACATCTTATGCCAATGCTGAGCAAATAAACTACCAAGGCAAATTTTACCGTTCAGATATCGGTCACGAGTTCAAATAAAAAAGAAGGGCCTTACTATCGTACTGCCTTTCTTTTTTGAGCTATTACTATTATAGAATCCTGCTCTTCCATCTCTTTGTACAATTCTATTTTCAGAATATCGAAATATTGTGCAAACCTACCTGTCAGATCCTCTATAGTATGGTTGTTTACGTACATCGTGTCATAATATTCCTCTCCTTCCCCCGCCCAGAATGAGTGACATACAACCCCTCTGTCGTTTAGTATTTTATATTGGCACATCAAAGAGTTGTCCAGTTCTTCATCAGTTAAATGATGAAGCACCTTATTGCTGTACACCGCATCAAATTTTCTTGCAGTATCAATATCTGCAGCGTTAGCATGAAAAAAATCATTATCGGGGTACTGAATAGCTAACCTAGACAAAAATTCCTCTGAATAATCAGAACCTGTCACATTATAGTATTGGTTCAGCAATGCAACATCCTTACCGGGGCCGGACCCTAACTCTAAAATACTGGCACCCTCTTTCAGGTAATTCTTCATTAATTTGATAAGGAAGCTACCATCGTATCCTTTTGCTAATGAGATATATTCATCAACAGACTCTTTAGAATGATAATACCCTTTACTCATAGCTAAGATATTGACATGAATGCCTTTCCCAGGTTATCTATGATATCGCCTGCGGTCAGCGCATTCTCACCCCATTTTGCAGCGGCATAGTCGCCGGCACGCCCATGCAGGTACACGCCAAGCCTTGCGGCACCAAACGATTCATAGCCTTGTGACATCAGGCCCGTTATGATACCCGTCAGCACATCGCCGCTTCCCCCGGTGGCCATACCCGGGTTACCCGTCTGGTTATACCAGCATTCACCTTCAGGGGTTACGATCACTGTATTATGTCCTTTCAGCACTATATACAGGTTATACTTCATGCTCTGCGTGCGTGCAAGCTCCAGCATGAACATACTATCCTTGCTCTTACCAAACAGCCTTTCAAACTCTTTCGGATGTGGTGTCAGCACACTGTCAGCAGGTATCTTATGCAGCAGGTCTGGCTCCATGGCCAGCATATTCAGCCCGTCTGCATCTATTACAACAGGCTCTTTGCAGGCGGTAATAAATTCAGCAAAAGTTCTCAGCGTTGCTTCTGATGTACCGAGCCCCGGGCCTATACCTACTGTTGTTGCCTGTTCCCATTCTTTTATCCGGCTGATACATGTCTCCCCGCTTACCGCGCACATGGCTTCAGGTACTGACACTTGTAGTATATCATATCCGCATTCAGGTACTAATGTTTTTACTTTACCTGCACCGCTGCGCAATGCGGCTTTTGCGGCCAGCACCGCAGCTCCCATCATGCCCTTACTGCCTGCCACTATGTATGCCAGCCCATAATCGCCTTTATGGGCAAACCTGTCGCGCTGTTTATACATGGCCTTCGCTTCCTCAAGTCCTTGTATATAGAAACTGGTATGGGTAGATGATATGAATTTGGCAGATAGCCCTATATCCAGGATATGCACATTGCCTGCACACCTGCCGGTCTCAGCGTGCATAAAAGCCTTTTTATAGAACTGGAAGCTGAGCGTATGCGATGCATTCATAATGGCAGCCCCCTCCTTAGGTATACTATCTGCCGGCATACCACTCGGTATGTCAATAGCTATCACCTGGTTACCCAGTTCATTTATGTGTTCTATGAATTCAGCTACCCAGCCTTCGGCAGGACGATTCAGCCCTGTTCCCAGCAATGCGTCTATTATGGTCACATGTTTGGGCACATCTGCTATCAGGCTGTCCTCGGGTAGTATCTCCACCAGTTCGCTTCCAATACCTGCCAGGCGTTCAAAGTTCTTCCGGCAATCCTCGGTCAGTTCATCACTCAGTCTCAGCAAGAATGCTTTTGCATTATAGCCCTGCCTGTGCAGCATGCGGGTAATGGCCAGCCCATCGCCACCATTGTTGCCCGAACCACACAGAACGATAAACACCGAATCTGCAGCCAGATTTTCGTTGATCCATGCTACACATTTGCCGGCAGCACGCTCCATCAGCTCGTACGAAGATATCTTGGAGGCGTGAATTGTGTAGGTATCACAAGCACGTATTTGCGATGCACTGAATACTTTCATAGCTACAAAGATGTAGTAAAGTTATTACAAAGGGAATAATGTAATAGCAAACTAATGTGCAATTGTGACTTTCCTTATGAAATTACCGTATTCTTCAGAGAAACCTTTGATAAAATAGACGCCTTCAGCCAGGTAGGACACATCAATGCTAAGCACATCTGCAGCTTTCAGTTCAAACTTAGTATGTACCCGGCCGCTGATATCATATATAGCAACATCCGCATGAAAATCTTCAGGTAACTGTAATGCTGAAATCTTGATATGTTTATTGGCAGGCACAGGAAATATATCAGGCGGACAACCTTCCGGACTGTCGCAATACCAGAACGAGCCTGTCAACGTATCATCATATATACCGTTGTTCAATACCAATATGTATTTCAGCCTGTCTCCTTTCCGAATGCCCGGTAATATTGAAAAAGCAATATTACCCTTTGCTATCTCCATGAGTTCCAGGTTGGTATACACTTCAGGTCCTTTTATTTGCGCCATCTTGCCGTCAACAGAGAAAAGGCTTACAGTATAGGTTCCCTCACCCAGGCCTATGCGCTTTATTTCATAAGCCAGGTTACCTTCACCGTCAAGAGAGACTTTTGCATTTAATAATTTCGCCACCGGTAACAGCAACCTTACAGCTTCAATATTAGCATACAGGTTTCTTGCACATGTCGCTTCTATGTCAGAAATATTTTCGTAGAAAGAATAGCCTATCTCAGGTATAAATGAAATTATTTTATTCTTACTTTTTTGCTCGCCATACATCCAATCATTAGCATCCCCGTTCGCATAATAGTTGAGCATCTCATAACAGACGCCTGACTTGTAGCCATTATACTTGGTGAAGATTTCTGCATATTCGTAGTACAGTAAAGAGTCCGGTGTTTTTCGGGTGTTAGGTTTGTTTCCCGAATAATAATTTCCCCAGGGGTATAACAGCATATTACCATGCGTATGATTGTTTAGTGCTATTCCAAAATGGTGGGCCTCTGTAAACCATTTTACAGCCTGTGTTTCCGGCTCCGAAAATGGAGCATCACCACGATATGTCTGATTTTGTAGATTCCCCGAAGATCCCAACTCATTACTACCCCAGCCATAACTATAGTTCCGGTTCAGGTCTACACCATGCAGCACGCCGTTAATGGAACGCATATTCTTACGCCATAACCCGCCCCCCTGAGGTTTTGACGCTATGTTAAATCTATACCCATCCGGATTTACACAGGGAATGAAATATAACTCTGTATGGTCAATGATATCCTTTATTTGGCTATCATGCTCGTAACGCTCTAACAAATACCACATAAAGTATATCAATTGCGAAAGGCTGCCAGGTTCTCTGGCGTGGTGCAATGCGGTATATAATATCTGCGGCTTCTCCTTTTGTTCTGATTCCGGATGTGCAGAGATCCGGCACCAATAAAGGGGTTCTTTTCGAATACTGGTAAAGTTCTCTATCTGCATACGTTTGCTGATTAACGTCGGATATTTCTTCGCCATGTCGTCCAGTATCGCCAACATTTCTTCATATGTATAGTATCCACCATAGCTGCCAAGTGAAAAATTTTCCGGCCGATCTCCTGATGATGACTTTGCCCGGGCATAATTAAAGCCATCGTTTTGGTGAGCATAAAATGAGGACACATCATGTATCAATATGTTAGTTTGAAATCCACTTTTTCTTGCAAGGTCCAGCTCGTCTTCTGAAAAATCAGAAATGAAAGAAAGGCCATCATATGTGCCGTGATCTGTTTCCAGGCCTAATGCAGCCAACTGTGGCATACCCAGAGCCGGTGTATCCAGGTGAATAACAGCCCGGTGGTACATGGGCATCTGCTGTGCTTGCGATGATAAACACAAAAGCAAACCAATTAGATATAGGGTATAACGAGTCATATTAAAACCAACGGCAATTTATGTCAAATATTATCGGCAACAACCAGGATTATACTCAATTTTGCCACAATAGTGTAATTACTATCTTTGTCGCTTCCCGGACATGGGATAAATGCGTATTTTTCGCAGATATTTAACAATAATCAATGAAACACATATCCATCATGCCAAAAAGGATCAGCCTTTTTGCCTTTGCACTATTACTGTTTATCAATGCTGCTACCGCGCAGACAGGTACCATCAAGGGCTTTGTTTACGACAAATCTACAGGTGAACCTATGATATTCACCAACGTATTGCTGGAAGGCACAAAAATGGGCGGGCAGACGGATGTGAATGGTTATTTTACACTTTCCCAGGTACCTCCGGGCACCTATACTTTGTTTACCAGCCTGATAGGATATGACACGTTCAAAACTTCCATTACGGTAAAGCCCGGCGCAATTATCAACAAAAAACTATTCCTGCAACAGAAAGACATGGAACTGCAGGGTGTTGAGATCACTGCCCGCAAAACCGAACGCATTACGCAGATCAATGCGGGTACCATTACTGTTACCCCCCGCGAAATGAAAATGCTGCCCAGTACCGGCGGCGAACCCGATATTGCGCAATACCTGCAGGTAGTACCCGGTGTTATTTTCACAGGCGATCAGGGCGGACAGTTATACATTCGTGGCGGTTCTCCTACACAAACAGGTATACTACTCGATGGTATCACTATTTATAACCCCTTCCACTCCATTGGCTTATACTCTGTTTTCGAAACGGACGCCATACGTAACGTAGATGTACAGACCGCCGGCTTCAACGCCCAGTACGGTAACCGTACTTCTGCCATTGTAGACGTTACTACCAAAGATGGTAACAAGAACCGCATAGCTGGTAAACTCTCATTATCGCCAATTATGGCCAGGGCACTGGTTGAAGGTCCGATACTGAAAGCCAAGAAAGAGGGCGGCTCTAACATGACTTTCCTGCTGTCGGTAAAACACAGCTACCTCGAGAGTACTTCAAAATCTATCTACGGAGGCTTTGGCGAACCGTTCAAATCAGGCCTCCCATACACCTTTACCGACCTGTATGGTAAAGTTACGATCAATGCAGACAATGGTAGTAAACTGAATATATTCGGTTTCAACTTTGACGATAAGGCAAAAAGTATCAGCCCGAAAACCAAAATGGTGAACGCCACATTCGGGTGGCAGGCCACAGGAGCGGGTGCTACATTCGTTATCACACCCAGCAGTAGCTCTGCGCTTATCAATGGTAAGTTTGCCTATTCCAAATACGCTATTAGTGCCGACGAAGCTACTTTCAGACAGAGAAGCAGCTCTATAGACGGTTTTGAAGGTGGTATCGACTTCACATACTTCTTCCCGGGTTACAGCCAGCTGAAATACGGCTTTGAGGTAAGTGGATTCCATACTGCACTGGACTATGCCAATACCCTCGGCTTAACAACTACCCTGGACAGGAGGAATACACTGGGTTCTCTGTTCGCCATGTACCGCAAAAACTTTGGCGAGAAATTCATCTTCGAGCCGGGCTTCCGTATGCAATACTATTCATCACTTGACGTATTCACTCCGGAACCACGTATCGGCATGAAGTACAACATCACACAGAACGTACGCCTGAAAGCCGCGAGTGGTTTATACTCACAAAACATCCTGAGTACAAAGAGCGACCGTGATATAGTGAACTTCTTTAATGGCTTTATCCTCAGCCCGGATCAGGGTATTACCAACACCGATGGCGACAGGGTAAAATCCAACCTGCAAAGGGCTTTCCACGCACTGGGAGGTATCGAGGTAGACATCAACAACGTAGAGATCAACCTGGAGCCCTGGTACAAGAACTTCTACCAGAATATTGAACTGAGCCGCATTAAAGTAAGTGTCCAGGACGCTGACTTTACAGCGGGTAATGGTAAAGCGAGTGGTATCGACCTTTCAGCACGCTACAACCAGAAGCGCATATACCTGTGGGGTGTAGTTTCTTACCAGAAGATCACCTACCAGACACTGGTACTGGACGGCAATAAGGTAACCACATATCGCAACCCGGTAACAGGCGAAACGTACCTCGCCGGTGTAACGGAATCACAAACTTACGCACCACCTTTCGACAGGCGCTGGAATATCAACCTGTTGGGGTCTTACCAGGCAGGCAAAAAGAAAGACTGGGAAATATCCGCCCGCTGGAACTTCGGTTCTCCGTTCCCTTTCACACAAACACAGGGTTTCTACGAGAATACCAATGTTCAGCAGAATGGTATACCTACCAACTACCTGAACCAGAACGGCAATATCGGCATCATTTATGACAACAAAATAAATGGTGGCCGCCTGTCGTATTACCACCGTATGGACCTGTCGGTACGTAAACGTTTCACTATGAGCGAGAACTCTAATATTGAGACAACTTTCAGTTTAACAAATGTTTACAACAGGAACAACATCTTTTATATAGAACGTCTTGATAACACACGTGTTTTTCAACTACCTTTGTTCCCGAGCATCAATGCGACATGGAACTTTTAACACTTAAAAAGTTGAATGACACGCAAGAAGGATAGAAAGATCACCCAAAGGCTTTTTTCGATATGTACATGTATTGTGCTGATGGCTAACCAGTCGTCAGCACAACTGCATACACCCTACCTGCCGCAAAACGCACAGCTGTTCCATGCGGAAGAACTTTTCATGCAGCAGCAATACAAAAGTGCCGAAATTACCGCAAAACATTTCCTGCAGCAAACACCCGAGATAACAAGCCCGGAATTTAGCAGCCGGAAGGACAAAGCACGCTACTTTATCGCAGCCTCAGCGTTGAAACTCAACGAGGCCAATAACGAACAGACTGCCATAGATTTCATCAACACAACAGCCAACCCCGCTTATAAACAGCGTGTAGCATTTGCACTGGCACAGGAATACTTCAAAAAGAACAGGTTCAGTGATGCTATCTATTATTACGAAATGGCGGGTGTTGCCAACTTGAATAACGACGAGATCATCAATGCGAAATTTGAGCTGGCATATTGCTATTTCAACAACAGCCAGTTCAACCAGGCAGAACCGCTACTGGCATCTGTTCGCGAAATAGGAGGAAAGTATTATGATGCCGGCAACTACTATTACGGCTTGCTGGCATACAACAAGAATAATTATGCTGACGCGCTGACCAGTTTCAGTCGTATAGAGCATATAAAAGAATACAGCAACATTGTTCCGTACTATATAGCAGAGATACACTATTTCCAGGGCAATAAAGCCAAAGCATTGCAGGATGCACTAAGACTGATACGCAAACCCGAAAGGTCGTTCTACCACAACGAACTGCACCTGCTGGCTGCACAGATCTACTTCGAGGATAAAGACTATAAAGAAGCACTGCCCTATTTTGAGTTTTACTATGATAATACAGAGCGCATCCGTAAAGAAGACCTCTACGAAATGGCCTATTGCTATTACAAATTAGACGACTGGGAGGATGCTATTGATAACTTTCAGCAATTGAGCGAAACAAGAGACTCGCTGGCGCAAAGTTCAATGTATCTCCTGGGTGATTGTTACCTGAAAATAAATGATAAAAAAAGTGCCCGTAACGCATTCAGTATCTGTGCCGATATGCCGTTCAACCCCGGGCAAAAAGAGGCTTCTTTGCTGTTAGCAGCCAAGCTTTCTTACGAACTGGGCTATAATAATGATGCCATATATTATATCAACCTGTTATTGGCCGATTATCCGACATCGGCCTACAACGACCAGGCAAAGACCCTTCTGTCCGACCTGTTGATAAGAACCAGCAACTATGCCGAAGCGTACAGCGCATTGGAAGACGTTGCACACCACGACGAGAACTACAACCGCATATATCAGAAGGTGACCTATGGCTATGCCATGCAACAGATGCAGTTGGGCAACAACGCTTTTGCCGACAGCCTGCTCACCATGTCGCTGAAACATAATGCAGACCTGACCTACAAAAATGCCGCCACCTACTGGAAAGCGGACCTTGCATACAAAGCTGGCCGGTACGATGAGGTAATAAAATTTGGCAACAGTTTTCTGCGTGGCAACACTAATAGTATGTGGGTAGAGCACCTGAGTCCTTCGGCTTCTGCGCGCAGTATGTACATAACATTGGGCTATGCTGCTATGGAGCTGTCACAATTCAGCGAGGCGCAGAATTATTTTAACAAAGCCAGGTTCAACACAGATACAACAGATACTGTGTTCATAGCAGCTTCTATATTGCGCGAGGCTGATGCCGTTTTCATGCAGAAAGACTACAAGAAAGCCATAGCGCTATACGATCAGGTGATTGCTGCCAATGGTGCTGATGCCGATTACGCACGATACCAGAAGGCCATCATACTCGGCCTGTCTGACAACAACAAGCAAAAATCAGAGCTCCTCATCGGCCTCATCAACAGCGTACCTGTATCAAGATATGCTAACGAGGCACGCTACGAGCTGGGCCTCACCTATATCGAAGAGAACAGGTACAGCGCTGCCATCAACACCATGATGCCGCTGACAGAAGCTTATGAGCTGCGCAATATGGCGCCAAAAGCATGGATGCGCATAGGTTTCGCCTACCAGCAGTCGGGCGATCAACAGAAGGCAATAGACGCCTACAAGCATATCGCACTTGAATATCCGACCTCTGAAGAGCGTCCGGCAGCTTTGGACGCGCTGAAAAGCTTATACATACAATCAGGTCAGCCGGAAGGTTATGCCAGGCTGCTGGAAGACAACAACCTGGGAGGTGCCGAAGAGAATATGCTCGACTCTGCTTACTATGCTACTGCCGAAACTCAATATGCGGCCAACAACTGGAATAAAGCACAGACACTGTTTGGCGACTACATAAAAAAATACCCTAATGGGGTATTCATCACCAAAGCACATTACTATAAGGCTGAATCTCACTACCAGTTGAAAGAATATAAAGAGGCGCTGAAAGGTTATGATTTCGTACTGACAAACGCATGGAGTAACTTTTCCGAGAACAGTGCACGCCGTGCCGCTATCATTGCTTACGACCAGGGAGATATGCAGGGCGCTAAACGCTATTATGGAGAGCTGCGTAACATGGCCATGAGCCAGGACAACCTGCAGGCAGCCTATAACGGGCTGATGCTCTGCAGTTACAAACTGGACGAAAGCTCAGACGCACTTGCCTATGCCGATACCCTGATTTCAATGCCGGGACTGGACGCGTCCATCGCTGACAATGCTATGCTCATCAAAGCAAACGCACTGGCACAGGCCAATAACAAAGAGGCTGCACTGACGGTGTACAAGCAACTGGAAACTTCGGGCAATGGTGCCATTGCCGCAGAGGCCCGCTACAACATAGCCAACATATACTATCATCAAAACAAATTTAAAGAGGCAGAAGAAGCTGCAGGCAATACTATACAGCAGTCGGGCGGACATGAATATTGGGTAGTAAGGTCATATCTGCTACTCAGCGATATACTGGTGAAACAAAAAGACTATTTCAATGCTAAAGCTACTTTACAGAGTATTGTAAAGAACTGTAAGATACCCGAATTGAAAGCTGAAGCAAATGCAAAGCTGAAAGAGGTGAAACAACTGGAGAACAAAAAAAGTAAACTATCGGAATAACGATCATGCGGGGCAGACTCATAGCCATATCAATATTGGGGGTTTTACTATCCTGTTCAGCGGAGGCGCAAACGGCTGCTCCCAAAGACACGGTAATAAAAGGTGCAACAATTGAGATCATTCAATCGTACAAGCCGGAAGTGACACGTGCGCCCAGGCCTGAGCCCGCTCCATCGCTGCCCCCGGTTGACACTACTACCCCACGCCTGCAATACAACGTACCGCAACAAACGCTTTTTTACTCCTATGGCTCCTTACCATTACGTCCATTGGCGCTGGAGATAACCAAAGAAGAACCCGGCTTTGACAGCTATGTAAAATTAGGTGGCGGCAACCGTTCTACACTATTACTGGATGCCGGCAGTTCTTACCTCAAAGGAGATAATTACGAAACAGCATTCCACTTGCATCACTTATCACAATCAGGCAGTATCGTCAACCAGAAGGTATCACTCACAGGTTTAGAGGCAGACGGTACCTATCATAATAATGGCAGGGCCTTCAACGCGCAACTGGGCATCAGTAATAATGTATACCATTACTACGGTTACGATCACAACATTTATACCTACAACGAGGCATCTGTAAAGCAAGGTTTTACATTAATAGACCTTGGCGTCAATATGGTAGATGAGCAGGCTGAAACTAAAAAGCTCTCCTTCAGCCCCAAAGTCGGTTTTTATTCTTTCAGTGACAAATTCAATGCATCTGAGATAACCGTACGGGCAAATGTGCCGGTCACTTATGATATAGACAGCAACCTGCAATTATACGTAGCGGCTAACATCACGGTGACCAATTTGAAAAATACGGCTACAGGCGGTGCTAGTAACAATATTTACCAATTGGCACCCGGCATAAGGTTCAAACAAGGCATATTCACCGGCCATGCGGGCATCTCGCCAACATCAGGCGAAGCCAACATTACCACCGGTAAGTCGAACTACCTGCTGCCCGATGTGGAAGTGAACTTCAACCTGCCGGGCACGCAATTCAGGATGAATGCTGGCTGGCAGGGCAACCTGGTGCAGAACAGCTACAGGCAGATGGCCACCCTGAATCCCTATATGTCCAATGCCTATGTACCGGCACAAACCCATACTACCGAGATATTCGGAGGCATAAAAAGCAATATAGGCGAACACGTAAGCTTCAATGGCCGTGTGAGCTGGTGGCAGTACAACAACCTGCCCCTGTTCATCAACGATACAGCTTCAGACAAAAAACAATTCCTGGCAATATACGATCCCAAAGTAAATGCGCTTGGGTTACAGGCTGCCATACGCTACCAGGTAGCACAAACATTCTCCATAGGCTTCAATGCCCAATGGATGAACTTTTACAACAAGACCTATACTCAACTATGGCACAGGCCGGGCGTAACCTTCACAGGGGATGTACAGGCGCAGCCTATGAAAAAACTTACCATCAATGCCTACATATCGTTTATAGACGAGCTGTATGCGCTGGACAATAACAACCGCACGCTGAAACTGAACTCGATACTGGATATGGGTGCCGGTGCTGAATACGAAATAATAGATCGTCTTAATATATTCGTGCAGGCCAACAACCTGCTGAACAACAGGTACCAGCGCTGGTATGGATACAATGCCTATGGTTTCAATATATTCGGCGGTGCGAGGCTTAAATTTTAAAATTAGCAGCTGCTCATAGTTTTATATGTCAGCCCTGATCTTTATTTTACAGCCCGAAAGGAAACCAGTATCTTAGGTAAATAATGGATGTAGCAAAATACATAGGATTTTTTTTACTAAAGAACGAGCAATGCTACGTTAACGGGCTGGGCACGTTGCAGTTGCAGCGTAAAGCTGCCACCTACGACGGCCAGTACCTGCAGGCTGCTACACAGGAGATCATCATCGTACCCGGCGGTAACGTTGACGAATCGCTGGCCAACTATATAGCTACCAACGAGCAGATCAGCATCACCAAAGCATCTGCTGCACTTAAAGAATACAGCGAGGAGACCAAAGGATTATTACAGGCAGGCAATGAAGTGGCGCTGCCGCACCTGGGCAAGTTCATGGCGCAGGACGGGCGCATCGGTTTCATCACGTCTCCACACCTGCAATACAAAGCTGCACCTATAGCCGCTAAAAAGGGCGTATCAATGCAACACAATGAGCGTCCGCCCATACCTCACCAGTCATACATACCGCAAGGCACACCGGTGGGCACACAAATGCCGGCCGGCGCACCGCCCATGCCGCAGGTACGCTCGTATATGGCACATCAGCCAGAACCAAAAGAAAGGCTCAACTGGGCACGTATCATATTTGTGCTATTGCTCCTGGTAATTATGGCTGGCGGCACCTATTATGGCTATATGCGTTATATGGCGCCAAAAAAACGTGACGCACAACCGCCACTCACCTTCCCCGAATCGGTAGATGAGACCTCTGGCGATATGGAACCTATGAATGAAGAAATGCCTGTTATGGCCGACTCTTCTTCTACTATAAGTGACAGCGTTATGCCTCCTGCTCAGGAAGCACCTGCTCAAAAAACAGCTATGCAGCCGGCAGTCCAGGAAAAGCCTGCTGTGAAAGAACCACAATCAAAACCTGTTGTCAACAACACCATACCCGCCACGGGAAACAATGCTATGATGCCTGCCAGCAAACCGGATGGCAAAAAGGTAAACATGAAAGTAGTGGTGAATACTTTTGACAGCAAAGATGAAGCATATAAACGTAAACGCTCGCTGGAGGCGCGCGGCAACAAGGCCGAGGTGATAGAAGAGGATATAGATTACTACTTTGTGGTAATGCCTGTTACAGCTTCACCATCCGACACAGGGCGTATACTCGACTCACTCAGCAGCACCTTTAACCCCAATGGTGTATTTGTTTATTAACCAATATTTTAGGTTATAAACACAGCGTGGAAAAGTTCCGTTACCTACACAAGGCCATAAATACTTTACTTTGCAATATTCAACGGTAAATAACTCACTAATTATTAAACTCATTAGTACATCTTTATTGTTGAATTTTAGTATTTTTCGTTTCGTAAATACTTAAATGCTTTTTTGTGGAATCTATACTGCGTCCGATATTACTGGGAATAGCTGCAATACTGGCCATCATATTGTACAGGATGCTCAGCCGCGGGGGCAAAACATATGCCTACAACCGCATGCAGTATATTTCCTTTCTTTCCGACGGTTCTGAACATGTAATAGCCGAAGAAGCATCAGGCTCCATTATCATCACCGGCAAAACGGTAATGATAGACGGCCTGGAATATATTTACAAGCCCGCCGATAACGAACCCGTTCAGGCCCTGCTGGATTATGACGATAATGGCTTGCGCAGCGTTCGTGTCCTCCTCATCGAAGGCGAAAAGCAATACTTCATCAACCGTGCTGCTAAAGCTGCGTAAGAAACCATTAGCTTAATGGCAAGGACTGTCCTGTTGTCACTCAACAAGTATTTTTCGTGTAGCAGTATTTTTTCCTGATGTCAGATGCAGGATGTATCCCCCAGGTGCGCATCCTGAGAGATTCAACTCAATGGTTTCACGAACTGGATAACTATCAATTACCTTACCTGTAATATCATATACGGTTAATTGACAATCGCCCTTCAACCCCTTATCAACTTTAACGGTGAAATGTCCGTCAGAGGGATTCGGATATACCTCAAGATCATTAACAACCTGCATTGGTTCTGTTACGCCTACACCATGTATCGGGTATTTAACTGTATCTCTCAGTGACCATAATTCAGTTGCATTATTATCAAACGCAGCTGCAAAATACAGCACCGAATCAAAAACTGCCATCCCCAGGTTATAGTGCAGGGGATCGTTCCTGTTAGAACCTGGAGGCTGCACAATACGCGTATTAGCTGCTGTCCCGTCTGTACACCACAAATACGCGTGACCATTTGTATCTTCTGCTTTAAAGAAAAAATAATCACTATATACTGTCATGTAGTTAATAGAATTGAAGATTTGTTTGAGATTCAGATCAACAGCTACGTATGTTCCGACAGCAGTACCATCTGTTACATATATACGACTGCTATTTGCAAAATAGAGCTTATTGTTATAAATTACCTTAGTCTGGGCTGCAGGTGATGTAAGCGCAACTTGCTGACCATTTTTATCGGTAACGATTTTAGTACCCTGTGATGTCCCGTCAGTTATCCATAAGTACTGTCTCAATGTAAAATAGATATAGCCTTTATTTTCTGCTATAAATACAGGGAGATCGGGATAAGGTTTTTGCTCCAGTATTTTTATGCTCTGTGTCCCTGCTGCAGTTCCGTCAGTCACCCATAATTCCGTTTTACTGGTATCATGGATGCCAAAATACACCTTCCCTAATGCAGACTTGAAACCTGAAAAACTGGTGCTCATTATTCCGGGAGTAATATCTTTTACAAGTTGGGTCCCTGCTGCAGTTCCATCTGTCCGCCATAGCTCCCTGCCATGAAATGAGTCATTTGCATAAAAGTAGCCTATATTATTTAGCAAGGTCAATTTCGATGGTAGTGATCCATAGTACCCGTAGCCACCATATATCTGTTTCACAACTGATGTTCCGCTTGATGTGCCGTCTGTAGAATAAAGTTCTCGACAACATGTCAATGGTGCTTTATAAGTATTTGCACAGAACAATATTTTATTATTTAAGGGTACATAGCTAGAAGGACTGGAAGGGTTATTGAGTATAATATCTTTGACCAGGTAGGTACCAGCCTGCGTTCCGTCACTAACCCATATTTCATCGCTGTAAGCACTATCATGTGCTGTAAAATAATAGCGGTTATTTAGTATGGCTCCTTCCCACGATAATCGTGCACTTACCTTCCCCGGCCATACGTCTTTTGTAATATGGGTGCCGGATTGCGTACCATCAGTTACCCACAATTCGCTTCCCATAGCTTCAGTAGAAGCAGTAAAAAATAATTTGTCGTCAGCCACTGCAAAATTATAGGGCTTGGTATGTCCATAATCTGGCAAATAGCCCGAATTAGTATCTGCGTCAAGGTAAAAAGGCGTGAATTGAAACTGTGCCTCTGAAGTATAGGCCAAGAGTATAAGTAAAGGAAGTAGTAGTTTTTTCATTAGTTTATAAGTTAGCTGGTTAATATTTGATTACGCAATACAATTTCCTTGCCAGAAAAATATATTTCTACACTAACATTTTTATTAAACATCAATTTAACGTATATTTGTACAATATCAGCTACCCGCTGATACAAGCTCTTTGACATCATGGAAACAAGCAAAAAGAGAATGATTATTCACTTAACAACTGAGCTTGCGAACTCGTTAACGCCCCAAAAGAATCATCGATTGGTTAACAACTGAGCTTGCGAACTCGTTAAGGCAAAAGAGAATGATTATTCACTTAACAACACTTAACAATTCACCCACAACACACTGATTATCAATACTGAGGTTTCAGAATGCAGTATTTCACAACAAAAGTAGCAAAGCTATTTCGCCCGGCAGATCAGTAGCACTGTTGTTACATCGGAGATAAATACACAATATCTTGCAAAAAACACAGCGATCCTGTCTACCCTGCAAATCATGAAAATCCTGATTCAGACACCTTTCGTGATACATATCGATACAAAATGACACAGATCACCCTGTTTGTATTTAATATTTCGCATTTTGATTTTTAAATTAATTTTGCAGTATGTGCGCAACAGACAAAACACCCTCGTTGATAGGAGGCATGGTCATGATGAAATGCCCCAACTGCCGCAAAGGCGATATGTTTGTCAATAAAAGCGTATTCCCGCTGGGGAAAAGCCTGCTGCTCAACGAGAAATGTGCTGTATGTGGCCAGAAAATGGTACACGAGACCAACAACGGCCCCGGCATCAACTATGCACTGACGGTGATCGTATTCTTCCTGAATATATTGTGGTATTGGCCCATTTTCGGCCTTAGCTGGTTCGATAACAGCCTGTACTACTATATGGCAGTCAGTACGGTGGTCGTCACACTTATCCAGCCCTGGACAATGCGCTACTCCCGGGTACTATACCTGTATATGTATGTGCCCTACCAGAGCAACAGGCACCTTGAGGCGTAGACCTATTTAAAAGGCCACAAATGAAGTGTACGCCTGTGCCTGATATAGTGGCTGATGCGCTGTATCAACCATCTGCCACCTAGTGCTATTACCAGCAGCGCCAGTACTATCACCCACAGCAGTACATCATGCGCGGCATAGCCCCTTACAAGTAATACATAATGCATGATAAGAATGGTTTATTTATATAAATATACGAATATTCACCAAGTGAGTCGGAAAGGCGCTGTTAAGGCTTTCAGAATATAATAACTTTAGCACATGGAATTTGGCAAAGTAACTCCCGAAGAACTGGAACAGATCGACTTCACCCTCCCGCCCGACCCGGCCGTGAACAGCGAGGTACTGCAACCTTTTGAGGGCAATACAAAGTTCTATATAGGCTGCGCCAAGTGGGGCCGGCCGGACTGGGTGGGTAAGCTCTACCCCAAAAAGACCAAGCCTAAAGACTTCCTGGAACACTATGCACGAATATTCAACTGTATCGAGTTCAACGCTGTGTATTACCGTATGCCATTCCCTAGTGATGTATGGCAATGGAAAAGCAAGGTGCCCGAAAACTTCCTGTTCTGCCCCAAGTTCACGGATGTGATCACACACAAAAAGCGACTGAAGAATGCGGAATTTGAAACAGGCAAATTCCTGGAAGCAATTGTCGAGTTCAAAGACAACCTTGGCCCAATATTCCTGATGCCGCACCCACAGATGTCGCCCAAGCAGATAGATACCCTCTTTAACTTTATTGACACCTTCCCGGATGATATAGACATGTTTGTAGAGTTACGGCATCCTGACTGGTACAAAGGGGGCTATCATACCGAACTGTACAACTTCCTGAGAGAACAACAGAGGGGCACCATAATTACAGACGCTACCGGCCGCAGAGATTGCGTGCATATGCACCTCACCACGCCTGAGTGTTTCATCCGCTTTGTGGGCAACAGCCTCCACCCTACTGATTATACCCGCATTGACGAGTGGGTGCAACGCATCAAACAATGGATGGCACAGGGGCTAAAGACATGTTACTTCTTCATGCACCAGCATGAAGAGCTGCATAGCCCCGAACTGATAAAATATCTCATTGAGGAGTTAAACAAACATTGCGGCACGAAATTAAAAGCACCGGTGTTGTTGAATGAAACGAGGAAACCACCAAAGAACGACAACACATTATTCTAAGCAATAACATATCCAAAAATCAGCTGAAAAGCTCCCTATTTTGGTTTATCTTCGCGCAGTATTTTAAAAAATATTTGCAGTCATGAATTTGCACGAATATCAAGCTAAAGAGTTGTTGAAACGTTATAATGTACCGGTTCAGGAAGGTATGGCGGTGGCCAATGCTACTGAGGCGGTTAATGCTTATAAGCAGATCGCTACCGATACAGGCAGCAAATTTGCGGTAGTAAAGGCGCAGATACATGCCGGTGGCCGTGGTAAAGGAACCATCAAAGAGGCTCCTGAACAACACGGTGTACAGGTGGTAAAAAGCGCTGATGAAGTAGAAAAAGTAGCTAAGAATATACTGGGCAACACACTGGTTACTATCCAGACAGGCCCTTCAGGAAAAGTGGTGAACAAACTGCTGGTAGCGCAGGATATGTATTACGATGGCCCCAGCGAGCGCCAGGAGTTCTATATGTCTATCCTGCTGGACCGTGCAAAACAGGAGAACGTGATCATGTACAGTACCGAAGGTGGTATGGACATTGAAGAAGTAGCGCACAACACGCCTGACAAAATATTCAAAGAGCACGTGAAGCCTAACATGGCCTTACAGGCTTTCCAGGCTCGCAAAATAGCTTTCAACCTGGGACTGAGCGGTACGGCTTTCAAAAACATGGTAAAATTCGTTACCAACCTGTACAATGCATATGTTGGTTTGGATTGCGCAATGCTGGAGATCAACCCGCTGTTCAAATCTGCTGATGATAAGATAATAGCTGTTGACTGTAAACTGAGCCTGGACGACAGCGCGCTGATACGCCATGCAGACCTGGCCGATATGCGCGACAAAACCGAAGAAGATCCTACAGAAGTAGAAGCTGGCGAATATAACCTGAACTACGTAAAGCTGGATGGTAACGTGGGTTGTATGGTAAACGGTGCCGGTCTTGCAATGGCTACTATGGATATGATCAAGCTGGCCGGTGGCGAGCCTGCTAACTTCCTGGACGTAGGTGGTACTGCCAATGCAGAAACGGTAGAAGCCGGTTTCCGCATCATTATGAAAGATCCTAACGTTAAGGCTATCCTCATCAACATCTTCGGTGGTATCGTTCGTTGCGACCGTGTTGCTGCTGGTGTGGTTGAAGCATACAAAAACATGGGTAACATCAACATCCCCATCATTGTACGCCTGCAAGGCACCAATGCAGAGGCTGCAAAAGATATCATAGATAATTCAGGACTGAAAGTACAATCTGCTATCCTGCTCAGCGAAGCTGCTGACCTGGTTCAGAAAGCAGTGAACTAATAAATAAGTTGAAACTCATACAGGAAGCCACTCTATACGGGTGGCTTTTTTTTATGCTATTGGCGGCTTGCCGCTGTTCCTCCACGTATTTACAAAGTCGAAGAAATTCTGCCCGTACTGGCTGTTGATGACAATAGACAGGTGCATCTCAGACACATCCAGCTTGCGGGCCACATCGTCCAGCATCAGGTCGTGCTGCCTATAGGGTGCGTAGTCATTAAAATACAGCTCCAGCCGTTTCTGTATCTTCACCACCTCATCGTTAGAGAGTACAATGGTCTTATTAGTATTGTTGGTCACTTTGGGTATCAGGTCCAGCTCATGCACTTCTTTAAAGTCTGCATGCCGCATCACAACTGTATACCCGAATGATGTTATGATAAATGAGGTCACCAGTGCCATCACACAGTCTACTACTATAAAATGAGTTTTTATCGTGGTAAGAATGATAATGACAACCAGTCCCACGATCGTCCATGCAGTGAATATGGACGCGAATTTCTTCATCTCCAGCAGCTTATTATCAAAAGCCGTGTTAGACATCACCTCACGCAGCAAGGCACGTGTTTCTATCACCTTTCTGCCCGAATAGAAGATATAGATATACACATGCGCTATCAGTATCGCCACGCTCAGGTACTTTACATCCTTACTCACTATCGGCGACATCTGCCTGATGATGGTAATGGCCAGCAGCATGCAGGTAGGTATGATAAAATGCACCAGGTCTTTATCGCTGAAAGTATCTGTTTGTGAGAATTGTCGCTTTGTATACAGCCAGAAGAACGGGCCTATAAAGAACAGCAACGGATAGGTAATAAAACCATTCCGTGGATCTATGATATGAATATCTGAAACCGATAAGGCATACTCCGCAAAAAAGGCGGACACCAGGAAGATAAACAAGGCCAGCCAATGGTTAGAAGCCGGCTTGGCATCCCTGGCCCACATAATAATAGACAATACTAACCCCTGCAAAGCAGCCAGAAGTATAAGTACAGACCAGATATTTAAAGACGGATCAGGCAAAGCAAATACTAAAAGTTTCTTAATATACTAAAGAATCAGACAAAGATACACAACGGTTATTTTGATTTCTCATTTAATAAATATTACTTTGTACTACAAAGCACTTTTCTATGGAAGAAATCAATCAACAACCCGTTCAGACCTTACAGGACATAAGGGACATTATGGAACGGTCTGCCAAATTCATCACGCTGAGTGGGTGGAGTGGTGTGTGGGCTGGTAGTGTGGGACTGATAGGCGTTTATATTGCTAATCTTTGGCTGTCCGAGCTTCCTACTGCATACTATAACATTTATCGTACTGCCCCCAGTGTATTAACCAGCGAACAATTAAACGAAGCAAATTTCAAATTCATTGCGCTTGCCATTGGCGTGCTGGCAGTAGCAGTTGCAGGTGGCTATTATTTTACCTGGCAAAAAACAAAAAAGACAGGTGGCTCCTTCTGGAACAGTGCTTCTAAAAGAATGCTCTGGCATATGGCTGTCCCTTTGGCTGCTGGAGGATTATTCTCTCTTATTTTTCTACGCAACGGGCATGAAATGTACATTGCGCCAACATGCCTTGTGTTTTATGGATTAGCCCTGTTGAATGGTAGTAAATACACTGTATCTGATATCAAATACCTGGGACTGTCCGAACTGGCTCTGGGATGCATCAACCTGTTCATACCGGGATATGGATTAACATGCTGGGCTATTGGTTTTGGCGTTTTGCATATCTTGTACGGCATAATCATGTGGAATAGATACGACAATATCAAGCAGAGATAACAGAGATGATGAAAGACCCGATACAACAATTAAATAAGGTTTTTGACAGCAGAATACGCATTGGCATTATGAGTGCCCTTGCCGTAAATGATGAGGTAAACTTCAACGACCTGAAACAGATACTGGACGTAACCGATGGCAACCTTGCATCGCATCTGAAAACACTGGAAGAGAACGGATACGTGAAAGTACAGAAAGGATTTATAGGCCGAAAAACGAATACTACCTATTCAATAACGAAAAACGGGGAAAAAGCTTTCAGGCTACACCTGGACGCACTTGAAGAGATCATAAAAAAACTGAATTAATATTTTTTTGCTTTATTCACTTTGTACTTCAAAGCACTTTTAAAAATAACAAATTATGGAACAACAAAATTTTGAGCAGCCTCAAACATTCTTTGAGAAACACAAAACACTGGCAAAAGGCCTTTTTATCGGATTCCTTGTACTACTTATGCTCATACCAACAGCCTATATCATGGTGTTGGTAACGGAGCGTGCGCATAGACAAAACGAAGTAATAGCAGAGATAAGCGATAAGTGGGCAAAGGAACAAACAATAACCGGCCCGGTAATATCTGTACCCTATTATGTGGATGTAAAAAATAAAGATGGCGGAACTGTTAGGAGTAAACGGGCTCTTTACTTACTGCCGGAGCAGCTAAGTATCAACGGAAAAGTGATGCCTGAGATAAGGCACAGGAGTATATATGATGTGACGGTCTACCGTTCCGATCTTGTGCTTCAAGGTAGTTTCGATCCAACTGTGCTGAAAGCAAAATATGACTTAGCAGATGACCTCGACTGGAATAATGCTCAACTCATTGTAGGTATAAACGATGCCCGGGGCCTGGAGGAAGAACCACAACTGAAATGGGCTGATACATCAACCTACCTGGAGACATCACTGGCATATATCAAGAACATTGATGAAACACTAAGTGCAGACATAAAATTCAACTCAAACGAAAAGACCAATTTCAGAATAACACTTAAACTGAAAGGCACAGGTCAATTATACTTCACGCCTTCCGGCAAAACTACAACAGTCAATTTAAGCTCGACCTGGAGTACTCCAGCATTCGACGGGAAATACCTGCCAGACCGTACACCTAAACTGTCCGACTCAGGCTTTTCTGCATCCTGGAAAATATTACAGGCCTCAAGAGGATACCCGCAATGCTGGAGCGATGATACTCAGCCTGATTTTCAAAAATCAGCCTTCGGTGTAAAACTGATACAGCAGGCTGACCATTACACAAAAACGGAACGCTCTGTTAAATACGCGATACTCATTATTTCGCTGACATTCCTGGTCTTCTTCTTTATAGAGATGCTTCAGAAGAAATCTGTTCACCTGCTTCAATATATACTGGTAGGTATAGCACTTTGTGTATTTTACACCTTACTGCTATCCATTTCAGAATATGCAGGTTTCAATATAGCCTATCTTATAGCTGCAACTGCTACAGTATCTCTTATTACATGGTATATCAAAAATATCTTCTCAAAAAACAAAGTAGCGCTTGCATTTGCAGCTGCACTCAGCAGCCTGTACATCTATGTATTCTTCCTGATACAGCTCAAAGATTATGCATTGCTGTTCGGTAGTATCGGGTTGTTTATTATACTGGCTATAGTCATGTACTACTCGAGGAATATTGATTGGTATAACTCTTCAAAAACTAAAAAAATAAACTAATGGTCATTTCAAGAATAAGAAGTGTAGCCTTTGCCATTGCAGGTATCAGGCATATGCTCATACTGGAACTCAATGCACGGATTCATCTGTTGGCTACTGTTGCAGTAATCATTGCAGGCATCATTTATGGGCTAACTCCTATAAAATGGATAGCACTTGCCTTGGCTATCGGGCTGGTATGGATAGCTGAGACATTCAACACTGCCATAGAAAAACTGTGCGACTATGCGTGCGGCAAAGAGTACAACCCTGAGATAAAAACTATAAAAGACGTTTCAGCAGGTGCAGTGCTGATAGCCGCATGCCTGAGTGTTATTATAGGCTTTTTAGTATTCATTTTATCAATAAGAGCAGATGAAAAAGTATTCATGGTTAATACCACTGTCGTTATTTAGTGTATTACTCATTATTGCAAGAGTGGTATACACATCGTCTTTGATGTTCTCTTTCCTGGTATGGAATATATTCCTGGCGGCAGTCCCGCTATACTTCAGCTTAAAAGCGCTGAACAGTAACAGGAAACTAACAACAACAATATACAGTGCTTTATGGCTATTGTTCTTTCCCAACTCGATGTATATCATTACAGACCTGTTTCATCTTATGCCCAGGGAAAATGTGCCGTTGTGGTTCGACCTGCTCATCCTGTTCTCATCTGCCACAAACGGTGTACTGTTCGGCTTCCTGTCGTTAAGTAATATGGAGAAAACATTCAAGAAATTCAGCTCGAGCAGGATGAGGCATGTACTGGTGTTGTTCATTATGTTGCTTTGTGGCTATGGTATCTACCTGGGTCGTTTTGAACGCTGGAATAGTTGGGACATCATTGCACAACCATACATGCTGAGCATTAGTGTCATGCATGATATCGTTCACCCTGTCAGGAATATCAACACATGGGCATTGAGCCTGAGTTTTGGCATATGGATGTTTCTGCTGTACAGGTTTGTACAAAAGATAAGGTTGCATTAAACAAAATTATGCACAGCTTGTTAGTAACATGGGTCACATATACTATCACATCTCATTACACGATAATTGATGATACTGATATTCCTGAGATGCATTAATACGTACTTTTGTGTACACTTAAAAGAACAACTATGGCAAAGACAAAAGCGAATAAGAATCAGATAGGATTAGACACAGACAAAGCGAAGAAACTGGCAGATGGGCTGAATAATCTTCTTGCCAACTACCAGGTATTTTATATGAATATCCGTGGTTTCCACTGGAATATTAAAGGACAGAAATTCTTTGAGCTGCATATCAAGTTCGAAGAGTTGTACAACGACGTGATACTAAAGATAGACGAAATAGCAGAACGTATTGTAACTATTGGTGAAACACCTTACCACTCTTATACATCGTTCCTCAAGAACTCTGTAATTAAAGAACATACCAATGTTTCTGATGGTATAAAATGCGTTGAGCATATCGTAAACGATTTCCAGGTGCTGTTAGGCATGCAACGTGAACTGCTCGACATGTCGGCTGATGCAAATGACGAGGGTACCAACTCAATGATGAGCGACTATATTCGTGCGCAGGAAAAACTGGTATGGATGTACAATTCATTCCTCGGATAATTTTTTCCGGGACGCTGATACACGTAACAATAAATTACCATACATTTGGTGCGCCTTACAACAAAGGCGCACCCTTTTTATGAAAGAGATGTTCACTAAGATCTCAGACAAAGTATCTGAGACAACAGGGACAATGATGGAAGGCTTTGAAAATCTATTCAGCCTCGAGAAACTGGCAGATAAATTCTCAGACATGTCTGACGCCAGCAAAGAAAAATATACCAAGTACAACAATGACCTTATTTCGTTATCTCCTATTATCGAAGAGATAGGTTTCAAAACCTCTGAAATAGAGTTGAGTATGGGTATTCCCCCGTCCTTTACTTTTCATTTTGAAAAGATAAAAGATACCAGCCCGGAAAGAAGGCAGGAGATACTGGCACAACATTCAGAGAACAAACTGCTGAAACCTATTGTAAAGATGCTGATAGCGGCAGATAACTACCAGGACAAGATAAAGCTGGGTTCATTCAAATTCAGTTGTATCGAGGTGAGTTTAGGTCTGACGCCCGGTGTCAACCTGATACTGACGCCTAAAGGTTAAGAGTTGCTGCTTCTGCACACCTTTCACCATCTATAGCAGCACTGACTATACCACCTGCATAACCCGCGCCTTCGGCGCAGGGATACAATCCTTTTACCTGGATGTGTTGTAGCGTTTCCTTATCGCGAGGTATACGCACCGGCGAACTGGTGCGTGATTCTGTAGCTACAAGCACTGCCTCGTTGGTATAGTAACCTTTCATCTTTTTCCCGAAGTCAACAACGGCTGCCCTTAATGCACGTTCTACTTCAGCAGGTAGTACTTCTTTAAGAGATACACTGTTCAGGCCCGGTATATATGAGCAACCGGGTAAAGTTGAAGACACTCTACCTTTTGCAAAATCATCCATGCGTTGTGCGGGAGCTACTAATTTTCCTCCACCCATATCATAAGCTTTCTGTTCTACCATCTGCTGGTATTGCAGCCCGGCTAATGGCCCTGTAAAACCGTAAGTAGCATAATCCTTTTCGTCCACCGCTACCACAGTTCCTGAATTGGCATAGGCGTTATTCCGCTTTGATGGCGACCAACCGTTCACTACTACTTCACCGGGGTTAGTTGCTGCAGGGGCAATGATACCTCCCGGGCACATACAGAAAGAGAATACACCACGCCCATACTCCTGCGCCACAACAGAGTAGCTGGCAGGGGGAAGATATTCGTCTCTTATCGTACAGTGGTATTGAATACTATCTATCAGTTGTTGAGGATGTTCTATACGCACACCCAGTGCGAATGGTTTTGCTTCAACCAGTATCTTCTTTTCATGTAACAAGGTATATATATCACGTGCCGAGTGGCCCGTGGCCAGTATCAGTCGTTTGCAGCTGATAGTTGTTCCGTCAGCACAGCGCACACCTTTTACTTCACCTCCCTCTATAAAGATGTCTATTAGTTTTGTATCAAAACGCACCTCACCACCGCAGGCAATGATCTGCTCACGCATAGCTGTGATGATACCGGGTAGCTTATTCGTACCAATATGCGGATGCGCCTCCTGCATAATGATCGGGTCTGCACCAAAGTGCACGAACAACTGCAATATACGCTGCACATTACCACGCTTGGTAGAACGTGTGTACAACTTACCATCACTATAGGTACCGGCGCCCCCCTCTCCAAAACAGTAGTTCGACTCAGGGTTCACCACACCTTCTTTATTGATAGCTGCCAGGTCGCGCCTGCGGCTGCGCACGTCTTTCCCTCTCTCTAATATGATTGGCTTGCAGCCGAGCGTTATCAGCTTAAGTGCGGCAAACAACCCTGCGGGTCCTGCACCTACTATCACTACATGTGGTGCATTACTTACGTTCTGTAGTTCCGGGTCAAAGGCTTCAGGCTCTTGCACTACTTCATCAATAAACACCTGCAACTGCAATATCACATGCGGCTGCCTGCCCCTGGCATCAATAGAACGTTTTTGCAATAAGTAACCGGTAATTCGTTTGGGAGACACACCTGCCTCTACGGCAATGGCAGACCTTACGGTCTTTTGGTCTGCAGCCTCATGAGGCATTAGTTTTAGTGAAATGGTCTTTATCATACTGCGTCAGGTTTTTATCCTAAAAGCAATCGAGGATGCTGTCCGCATCCTCAATGTATCATTATTCGTTGTTGTATTTTTCAACCACTTTATCAAGGTGCTCTGCAAAGGCCGCAGGATCCGGTATATACGGATATCCTTTTTCTGCCAACAGGTTCTCATCAGCATCTATAAAGTAATACAGCGGCTGTCCGTTTGAACCGTACTTGGTTGCCTGCAGGTCAGAGTTGCGCTGTCCTAGCGTCTTAACATCCTTTTTCAGGTATTCAGAATAGTACTGCTCATCTTTAGGTATATACACATTCTGCGCATCGCAAAACAGGGAAGCCACAATGAAGTTCTCTTTCATGCGCTTCATCACTGCCGGGTCCGACCATACCTGTCCTTCCATCTTACGGCAGTTCACACAATTGATACCTGTAAAGTCGAGCATGATTGGTTTATGTTGTTTTTTAGATGCTTCTATCGCTTCGTTATAATCATAGTACGTTACCAGTCCGAACTTAACAGCTACTTCAGGCTCGTATATCTTCATTTCAGAAACATACCTTTCCGGTCCGTCACCATTTTCATTACCAGCATGAGCGGTACCGCCACCACCTGCTCCCAATACAAAATCCTGTGTACCCATGGGTGGTACAAATGCGCTCAATCCTTTCAGCGGCGCACCCCACATACCGGGCAGCATGTAAACGGCAAATGAGAAACTAGCTATGGCCAGGAACAGTTTGAATATAGACACATATTCCTGCCCGAACATATTCTTAGGGTTCTGATCGTCGTGTGACATTTTCAGTTTACCCAGCAGGTACAGGCCTAACAGTACAGAAATGACGATCCACAATGCGATGAACACTTCCCTGTCCAGCAACCTCCAGCCCATCTGCAGGTCGGCATTCGACAGGAATTTCAATGCCAGCATCAACTCTATGAAACCCAATGTAACTTTCACCTGGTTCAACCATCCGCCCGACTTTGCAATGTTATTCAACAAACCCGGGAATACTGCAAACAATGCGAAAGGCATAGCCAGCCCTATTGAAAAACCAAGCATACCCAGTATCGGCCCCTGGAAACCGCCTTTTGCCGCACCTACAATCAACGGCCCTATGATAGGACCTGTACAGGAGAAGGAAACGATAACCAGCGTAAGCGCCATAAAGAATATGCCACGGAAACTCTTAGTATTGGCTTTGGCATCGGTCTTGCTCGTCCATGAAGAGGGTAAAGTGATCTCAAAAGCCCCCAGGAAGGAGATACCGAAGACCACGAATATGGCAAAGAATATCAGGTTGGGTATCCAGTGTGTAGAAATAACATTCAGCGTATCTGCTCCAAATATGGCTGATATTGCCACACCAAGTACCGTGAATATGATAATGATAGAAAGTGAATACCAGATAGCGTTCCTGATACCTTCGGCACGGGTAGGACTCCTCTTGGTAAAGAAGCTTACAGTAATAGGTATCATAGAGTAAACACAAGGTGTAAGCACTGCCAGTATACCACCACCCAATGCCAGAAGGAATATCATCAACAGCGACTTGTCTTTACCGCTATCTGCCGCGGCACTATCAACTACGGCTTCATCATTTTTTTTTTCGGCAGAGGCACCATTGCCTCCATTACCTACTTTAATAGAAAAATCCAGCGTTTTAGGCGGCAGGCAGGTCTCTTCATTACAGGTCATGTACATATACTCACCCGTGATGGTCATATCTTCTTTGGCCAGTTCTACCGTTTGGATATAGTCTACATTCTTGTAGTAATGTACCGTACCTATATCTTCAATTGTTTCGTGAATAATATCACCCTCTTCCCTTACTTCGCCTACCAGTTTTATATCCTGATTTTCATTGATCGTAAAACTCGGCGGCAGGAAAGAACCATCACCACCCGGGTCCAGTGAATAGATATGCCAGTTGTTCTTTACATCGCAATGAAATACCAGGTCGTATTTATTGCCATCTACTTTACGGGCTTCAAACTTCCATTCGGTAGGGTCTTCCAGTATCTGGGCGTTGGCACCAAATACAAAAAGAATGTTCAAAAACGCTATGGCAACTACTTTCAAGATCTTTGTCATCAGTACTCAATTATTCTTTACTAAAGAAACTACGTTTGTCTTAATGGTTTGGGGCGTACCAGCCTTTTATGAAAACTTTAGCTAAGGCTTTACAGAATGTTAAAGCCGTAGCTTGTTTAATTAGCCAGTGCACTCAATATCAACCTGCCGTCTATATTGTGCAGATCGCTGCTGCAGGCGCGCTCGGGGTGTGGCATCATGCCAAACACGTTGCGTCCTTCGTTGCAGATACCGGCAATATTATTGATGGCACCATTAGGGTTGACGTCAGCAGTTACATTTCCTTGCACGTCGCAATACCTGAACAGTACCTGCTTATTGTTTTCCAGTTTATCGATGGTTGTTGCATCTGCGTAGTAACGGCCCTCACCATGTGCAACAGGTATCTGCAAGGTCTTATCGCCCACATTCTTACCTATCCTGTTGTCATCAGAGGCAGATTTAATATATACGTTCTTACAGGTGAATTTCTGATGGTCGTTCAACAGCAGTGCGCCGGGCAGCAAGCCAGACTCACACAATATCTGAAAACCATTACATACGCCAAACACCTTTCCACCGCGGTTGGCAAAATCTATCACAGCCTCCATAAGCGGGCTGAAACGGGCAATGGCACCACAACGCAGGTAGTCACCATAGGAGAAGCCACCTGGCAGTATGATACAGTCATCAGTTGAAAATGCAGACAGGTCTTTGTCTTTGTGCCACAGGGTTACTACTTCCTGCTTCAGGTCGTCCTGCAAAGCGTTTATCATGTCCCTGTCGCAGTTAGACCCAGGGAAAACAACAACTCCGAATTTCATCAGTTAGAGAAATATTTAAAATGATCAGCCACCGGCCAGTTTACAGAAAACAACCAGCAACAACATAAAATAAAATGCAAAATTACTAAATGCTTTGTTCTTTTCGGCATAATAGGCGTTAGCTATTATCAACGTTATTGATGGCATTATCACCAACCACGCCATTTTTATGCTGGAATCAGTTATTGCAGCCGCTATTATCGAAAAGATCAGGCACATAGCTATGCCCGTCCACCCCCTGCGCACAAAAACACTGGCTCGCCCCAATTGTTTCTGTAATACGTAAGTACCTGCGGTAAAAAGAATGATCATGCCCATGATAGCTCCTACCAGGAAGACAGGCTTACTGATGGTACCAGGCAGATTGACACCCAGGTTCACCCATTCAGGGAACCAGTGCAGCACATCGAACAGGAACAACAGCCCCGCAGCGAAATAGACTGGCGTCAGGCAACCAAGTATGGCTACCATCCACTCACCGGGGTTCAGGTTGCGCAGCAGGGCTAGCGCTACCAGCAACAACAGGATATACACGATAGCCGGGAACGACAGTAAGGCCGCAATACCGATAAGAAATCCTGAATTATAGATAAGTTTGCGCGGTTTCTGTGCCTGCGAAAGTTGCAACATATTATCCAACACAGCTATCAATATCCAGTTGATAAGCAATGGCTGACTGAAACGGCCGAATTCGACGTATAACGAGCACAAGGATATATAAACAAAGGCCGTTACATATGTTGGTTTATGAAATAACTTGTGCCGGTTAGCCACAGCATTCAGGTATATTGCCTGTAAGCCGTTCATAGCCACTGCCAGGATAGTGAACCCAAAAGCGCTGTGAAACAATACCACCCCCATAAAACCGGTGATGATATGGAACAGGAAATCGCCCTCCTGCACAAATGGCAACTGCGGATAGAATAACGCCTGCCAGTTGACGGCAACAGCATATATGAGCAGAACTAATACTGTAAGGGGATTATTATTCCTGACTATTTGTAACACGCACCCGATTTTGTGCTAAAATACAACTTTCGCAAAGCAGATTTGATTTCTCTTTAAACAAGGCACCACAAACTCTTTGGCAGACACCTGTTTGCCCGATTTTGGCAGCCAGTCAGGAGCATCACGCCCTGCGCCGGCCAGCATATCCATACTTAACCTTCCACTGGCATCCAGCGTAGCCAGTTGTATCCTCGAGTGGTTCATATTGAAGTCGTTGAACAGGAAGCCCAGCGCACCGCCTGTATTCAGCAACGCATACGACGAGAATAAACCTCCGTCTTCCTGCGAATATTGTTGTTTCCGCACAAACTCCACCCATTCAGGGGTGCCATCGCCACTGCAGGATATAGCCAGTATATCGCCATAATTATATTCACGTACCGATGCCGACATGCTGGGGTAATACCATGAATAATAACCAAACCCCTGGTTGTAACTGTTGCGTGTTGACACATAGAACTCTTCGGTGATCATCACAAAGCCTCCGTCGTTGCGCACTATCAGTTCCCTCACCTGGAAATCGTTGAAAGCACGTTTTTTATTCCTGTCGCTGGCGGCGTTGCGCAGCTTGTCGGTAAATTTGATGGTCCTGAATTCTTTAAATACCTGTTCTGCTATATCGTAATATGTATAGATGATCCCCTCAAAATTGCCGTTCTTCCGGTCTGAAAAAAATCCCCCCACATATATCTTATCGTTATCGTTTGATAACTCCATGTAGGTGCCCGAAGCAAACAGCTCGCCCATTGGCACCTCTGTAGCCACATATTGTCTGCTGCCGGTCGTCAGCGATAACAACCATATCCTGTCAGCGTAAGACCTGCTGCCATAGGGCGTATAGGCCGAAAGAAAGAACCTGCCCTGGTCATCAACAATACCACTGCCAAACTCCAGCGTATTATCGCCCTTAAAGTCTGCCAGGCTTTCCGATTGTTTATTCAACTCAGCATCCAGCCATATCACTTTCGTATTCAGCTCACTGCCCTTTGTACCCGCACCGTATACTACTATATGTTGCTTGTCCTGCGATATGGCGTAATTGTACAGGCCGCTCCTGCCGCCCAGGAAACTGGCTTTCACCTCGTCTATTACCATCGGTGGCTTCTGCAGCCTGCCTGTCCCATCCAGCAGTGCGGCATGTTGTATCACTTTGCCGCTCTCTGTCTCCTGGTACAGCACAATGATCTTTCCGGGATAAGTAACGAATTTGGTGCCGAAAGCACGCCTCGGAATAAAATCCAGAACAACTGTCGCCACGCGCTGCATATCACTATCGTAGGCATCCAGGTAATACCCTTCAGATGAGCCGCGGTATACATACAACTTGCTGCCTACCTTACCTACAACGCTGAATTCACCGGAACGGAAATCAAACTTATCGTATTGGGAGTAGATGACCTTTTGTGCAAATGCCGCAGTTGCAGCTATAAAAAAAAGAGTTGCCAGGATTGTGATACGATACAGTTTCATGCTTCAAATTTAACGGTAAGTCATTATTTATTAGCATTCAATCTAAAAACCTTTCATTAAGTTCCCGTGTAGGAACCATGCATTCGTCGCGCCGGCCAAACCACTTGTACCGGTTGCGGGCCACAAGATCATAAATTTTATTTCTGAGGAACTTCGGGAATATATAACCTATGGTTAAAAACAACCACTTCCCCCCTAAAAGTTGCGCGGTTTTCAGCGCCGCGTCCGAGCGTAAATAATACTTATCCCTGTATACTAAAATTAAACTATCCGGAACAGCACCCATGTCCTGCGATACGTATTGCAGCACCCTGGCACCTGTTCCGGATTGTAACGAGGAGAACCTGAAGAGCTTTTTGCTGTCATTCCTGATAATGGCCTGTACAAATCCGTTACACAGGTTACAAACGCCGTCAAACAATAATACAGGGCGTTCACTACTATCGGGCAGCAGGTCGTTCATCTTCCCTCACACTTTGTTCAAAGCTTATTTAGCTTCTTTCCTCGCAGCAACAATTGAGTCGGCCATTGGCTTCACTTCAATAGCAGCCCTCCTGTCCAGGTCTTCGGTAGCCATTTTGTTCAGTTCATCCAGTTTTGTACCTACGATCGAGTCTGCCTTGGCCTGGATAGCGTTATCATCCATCGGGGCAGGAGCATTGTTATTACATGCAGCAAACAATACAGTTGCAAAAACAGCGGGGAATAATAGTTTTTTCATATTAGTTTCTGATTTGAACAACAAAGTAACATAATATCGCCCGAAATATGCTTATCCCACGGATTGTTAATACACATTTTAACGCATCCTTATGCAATATTGGCAGCATAAATGCCTTATATTTCAGTAGAAATTGAGGAATTTTACAACATACATGCGCTTCCGCACCATAAAATATGGCCTCCTGCTCATCTTCGCCCTGTTGTTGCGATGCACGGCAGCCTATGCCCAACCCTCCGGCAACGACACGCTGCTGCTGGGTGGTATAGTGGTAGACGGGGTTACCTATCCCATGGTGTTTATGGACAATGTGTATGTGGTAGACAAAATGCCCCGCAAATGGGTGAGAAAAAGAGCCAAATACGACCGCCTGAGACATAATGTGTATAAAGTGTACCCCTACGCAGTTATAGCTGCCGATGTGCTGAAAGACGTAGACTCCATGCTGCTGGCCATTGGCGATGATAAACGCAGGCGGAAGGATTACCTGAAATCAGTAGAGCTTGAACTCCGGTCGCGCTTTAAGGGCGAACTGGAAGACATGACCATCAGCCAGGGGCATGTGTTGGTAAAACTTATAGACAGGCAGACAGGCAAAAGCTGTTTCAATATTGTAAAAGAACTGAAAGGCGGAGTACCTGCCGTGGTGTTCCAGTCTATTGCCCTCATATTCAGCCACAACCTGAAACGCGAATACGACGCCACAGGCGAAGATCGTGATATAGAACAGATCGTCCGCGAACTGGAAGCCAACAACAGTTATGAATACCAATACCGCCTGCAGCAATCCCGGCTGAAGGTATCGAGGAAATGATTCCCCATCAATGCCGTCATGTCGAACGCAGAGACTAACGACAGGCAATTACCTTCCCCTCTTGAGAGGGGCAACCGAATGCAATGAGGTGGGGTGTGTATTCCCCTTGCGTCGGTTTTATCACCGCACCGATCAGCCCATATCAAAGCCGTCATGTCGAACGCAGAGAGACATCCCCATAGAACTTGCAATAAGCTGCATTTATCCACTCATCCAAAGGGCAGCACAAAAAAATAAAATCCTCCAATCCTGTGAATCCTGATTCAGACATGCTTCTCTGCTCGCAAAAACCTGGATATTATTTTAGTCTCCCCGGAATATCATCCCGCCAGGCGGGAGAGGGATAGGGGGACTTACTTCTTAATAACCCTCCCCGCAACACTGCCATTCACTTTAATGATGTACACACCTGCGGCAAGGTTGCTCATATCGGCATCAACTGTTTTGCCGCCGCCGGTTTGGCTCAGCACCTGCTGACCAAGCAGGTCGGTCAGCATGAGTTGTTCTATGATGGCAGATGAAGTAACTGTAATAGTACCACTGGTCGGGTTAGGATAAATACGGATATTATTGTCACGGACAATATCCTCCACGCCCAGTCTAATTTCCAGCTTTATGCAGTTGCTCAAGGCTGTATCGGGGTTCGGGCAGGCATAATCGCTGGTAATCAGTACGCAGATATTATCACCATTGGTGAGGAAGTTAGCATTGGCGCCCCATGTTTTGCCCGTGGCGCCGCCTACACTCTGCCCGTTGCGTTTCCACTGGTACTTCGGATTAGTTCCCGCATCCTGTGTTGCAGCCGTAAAGTTGATCGGCTCGTTGGGGAATAAAGAAGGTCCCGCATCTGCTGTTATGGTAGCGCTTGGGGCCTTCAGTTGCATGATCTGCATAGGAATATCATTACTTACCCTCGTTCCTGGGCACGTAGTATTAGGGGTTACCTTCATACTTACCTTATCACCATCATTCAGCGTACTTGTGTTAAAGTTCTGGTTTGTAGCTCCCGGCACATCCACACCATTGATCATCCATTGCAACTGTGGGCCTGTACCTGCAAACTGTACAAATGAGGCAAATGAAGCATTGCTGCCCGCACATACAGATGTACCTGATAATGGCACTACATTCACAGTGGCCGATTGGTCTACAGTTACAGTTGTGCTTGCCGTATCAAAACAGTTGCCCAGGGTAACTGTTACTTTGTAGGTTCCCGCATCATTCAGTTGCACATTGGGTTTATTTACCTGCTGCGTATTATAATTAGTAGGACCCGTCCATGCATAGCTCACACCACTCGTTGTGGACGATGAGGTCAGCTTCAGCGTATCGCCTGTACACAACGATGTCGACCCACCTGCCGCCATCACGTTCTCTGGTGTCTGGTTTACTACAACGCTTACCGTATCCCTTACCATACAACCATTGTTATTCACTGTGATATAATAATCCCCTGTCATAGCAAGGGTCGAGTTGGGCAGCATCGGATCTTCTGAAGATGAACTGAAACTACCGGGACCCGTCCATGCATAGCTCACACCCGTAGTTGTGGTGCCGCTGTTGAGCTGCAGGTCTTTGCCTGTACACACAGGGCTGTTGCTGCCAGAGGTAAAGGATGCCGGGTAACGGTATATGGCTATATCCACATCAGAAGGCAATGATGTATCAGCCGGGGCCGTTGCAATAACACGCAATTTATAGCCTGTACCATCGGGTATGGAGCCCGGCAGGTAGCAGGCTATGGTACCTGCTGTATTGCTGTTTACCGTAGCCAGCGTTACAGGGCTGGCGAAGCTGCCGCTGCTGTTGCTGAGCTGTACTATGAAGTTGTTACTGCTGCCGAAATTCCTGGTGACCCCCAAGGGTACATGCAGGGTATCTGTAGCGCAGGCGTGCAGCACATTAAAGGTTTTAGGTATAAATACCAATGTATCTTCCAGCTCAAACTGCACCAGGAAGAAATCTCCTACAGAGCCGCTGGCAGCAGGCTGGTGCGCCCCTGTAGTTGTAAGCCCGGTGCTGTTGCCAGCAGAACCACAGATATAGAGGTATTTATCCGCCATTGCTATAGTATTTCTTCCGACATTAGAATAGTTAACATTTTCAATCCCGTTACCTCCAAAATAAGTAGCATAGGTACGTTGCCCGGTCGGGGTGAATCTTGCCCAAAAACCATCATTGCTGCCATTAAGGCTTGTTTGATAAGCGCCAGATGTAGCCAACCCGGTAACTTGCGACATAGATGTTACTATAATATCCCCGTCAGCTACAGCCGCAGCAGTAAAGGATGTCCTTGTGCCATTGTAATAAGTACCCCACTGGCGTGTACCGGCGGCATTGAATTTTGCCAGGAAACCTGCATAGCTGCCGCTAAGAGATGGATTGAAGCTGCCTGTAGTAGCAATATTACTACTGCTGCTGGACCCACCTGATATATAAATATCACCAGGTGACGTAACGACAACGCTTAGAGCATAATCCTGACCAGCCCCGCCATAATAGGTACCCCAAAGCCTGTTGCCGGTACTATCAAATTTCACTAATATAGCACTTGAAACGTTGCCCGTACTCACCCTTGAAGTTTGGTGCGCGCCTGTAGTAGCAATACCGGTATCAGCATAAGTCCAGCCGCCGATATATATATTACCATAGATATCTGTAGCAATATCACCACCAAAGTTGGTATAGGTGCCCCATATGCGCTGGCCACTGCTGTCGAATTTCATCAAGCAGCCTCCATTATTTATATGGTAATTAGGCTTGTAAGTACCCGAAGTGGCAATACCTGATGCACTGTTGGTACTACCGATAACAATCAGTTGACCCTGTGCACTAATGTGTATATAGCCTAAACCATCAAAATCACTACCCCCAACATAAGTGGCCCATATCCTCTGCCCTGCAGTGTTGAACTTTATGATAAAACCATCCTCCAGCCCCTGGTGTGTGCCCTGGTAGGTGCCTGAAGTGGCTATACCCGATACCGAATGCGTAGCGCCCACCATGTATACATTACCATACCTATCGGCAGATGTATAACCAATGCTGCGGGTTACATACCCCGTGTCAGCAAAATAGGTGCCCCACTGCCTTACACCACTGGTATTGAATTTGGCCACGAACATATTCCAATCGGCAGTGATGGCAGTGGTATTAAATGCCCCGCTGGTAGCAATATTATTACTACTGGTTGTCCACCCACCCAGGTACACATTCCCTGCACTATCAACACTTATATGCTCCAGCTGCTCATAACCAATCCCGCCATAGTAGGTAGCCCAATTCAGCGCAGGGTCTATCACCAGTGTACCATCGTACGGCTGCAGGCCAAAGCTCAGTTCATTGCCCGACAGTACATATGCTGATACTACCTGCTGCCTGGTATCAGCATCGTAGCTAAAGGGCGCATCCTCCGTTACAGTACCAAAGGGCGTGTTAGCCTGTAGCGCACCGTTTACAATGTTTAAACCTGTAGCTCCATTGTAGCGCAGGCGTATATCGGCCGGATCGCCTCCTGGGTGTACGATAAAGTCGTATTTTATTCCTCGTGAGTCTACCTCTCCATCTCCCCCCTTTAGGGGTGCCGGAGGGGTATATATTACCCAATCAATATTAGGGTAAATATTTTTGTAGGTTACTTTGTTGTACCCCCGGGCTGTAACACCATCAGGAAATTGCGGCAGGTAATAATTCTCATAATCGCCCGTGGGCTCTTCAAATATTGCTTCGGCACTTTTGTTGGCACCCACCAGCGTCACATCCATCCTGTATATCTCAATGTCAATTCCCTCTTTGAAGAGGGTGTCGCTGAACAGCGACGGGAGATGTCTACTCGCGTCAAACTTTTTGGTTTTCTCCCGATAGCTATCGGGGTTTGACTTTTGACCTTGCTCCGCAACCCACTGATAATGCAGTTGCCCATCACCCACAAACATCGTCACACCACCCGCCTCTATCTTAGCGTCTATATCCCTTCTCAGTGTACCATACTGGTCAGCCACCTGGCCTTTGTTGGCTATAAATTGGGCAGAAGTTGCAGGTGTTGCGTTTTCACCTTTGGCAAAGGAAATTGCTGGCAACAACATTGCCATAATGATGTAATATCTACAGGTGATCATAATTCATGTGCGGTTTGAATCTATTAAAGTTAACCAAAAAGCGAATAAGGTGTATGTGTTTGTACCGCCCCCATACCCCACAACAGGTGTTTGCGAGGAGCGAAGAATGAGCAACGAAGCAATCTTATCAGATGAAGAACATTGATGAGCTCTTAAGATTGCTTCGTCGTGCCTCCTCGCAAAAACCGGAACTATATAAAAACACTAGTGTTCTGAGAGGAAATAAAGCCCTCCCACCACTTCCCGGTCTTTGCGACAAAGTATTTGCCACGACAAATACGGCGGAAGCAATCTTGCCCAAACGAGTATTGTATTCCCCCTTTGGTCGCTGTTCTCACTGTACCGATCAGCCCACATCAAAGCCGTCATGTCGAACACAGAAACTAACGACAGGCAATTACCTTCCCCTCTTGAGAGGGGCAACCGAATGCAATGAGGTGGGGTGTGTATTACTCGCGTGAAATAGCACAACGCGAGACACCCACCCCTACACCCCTCCGAGGAGGGGAAACTCATTCTCCACAGTCCGCCTGAATGATGAAGTCGGGCAGGCTAAAAAATCCTGCTAATCCTCCAATCCTGTGAATCCTGATTCAGACAAGCTTCACGCTACGCAAAAAACAGAATTGCAATATCGAATAAAATAACGTACATTTGTTGTAGTAAATGCGAATGCGTTTACGAAGATCCCGCCATAGTGGGACAGTAATAAAATACAAAGCCAATGCCCTCACCCCAACATATACACGAAATGATCAGTCCCGCCCCTGCGGGACTTTTTTATGCATTGTTAAGTACAACGACTCTACCATTTTACTTAACATTACTTAACAGTTTTCACTGCAAGGCATTAACTATCAACAACTTAGCGAAACTGAATATTAATTCATGGTTAAAGTCAAAAGAAGCATTACTTAACAAACGAACCTATGTGAGCTCGTTAAGGCAAAAAATGTCAACAGCTTTTAACAAAACAGGCAGAAAGGAGCCAAAACACTATTATCAGTTTCGCAAATCGGCTTATAATCATATCAACGAAAAGCCGAATAGTATTTTAATTAATTTTGCCCCCATGCAAAAACTGGACATACTCGCTATAGGCGTACATCCCGACGATATTGAGCTGGGCTGTGCCGGTACACTCATCAAACATGTGCAAATGGGTCAGCAGGTCGGCATCATCGATCTGACACAGGGCGAACTGGGCACTCGTGGCACACCCCAACTGCGCCTGCAGGAAGCTCAGGATGCGGCTGCAATTATGGGCGTTGTCGTTCGAGAGAACCTGGGTATGGCCGACGGATTTTTTCAGAATGATAAGGAACACCAGCTGAAACTGGTGGAATACATACGCAAATACCAGCCCAACATTGTGATAGCCAATGCGTTGGAAGACCGCCACCCCGACCACGGCCGGGCGGGCAAACTGATAGCCGATGCCTGTTTCCTGGCGGGGCTGAGCAAGATACCTACCACGCACAACGGCGAACCGCAACAACCATGGAGGCCCAAACGTGTTTTTCATATGATGCAGGACCGTTTCCTGGAGCCTGACTTTATTGTAGACGTGAGCAGTACACATGCACAGAAGATGGAAGCTGTAAAAGCCTACAAAAGCCAGTTCCACGACCCCAATTCTGATGAACCGATAACGTACATAGCTACCGGCGGCTTTATGGACAAAATAGAGTTCAGGGCGGCATTGCTGGGCAAACGCATAGGTGCGGCATATGGCGAGGCGTTCATATGCGAAAACACCATAGGTATCAGCCACCTGGACAGCCTTTTGCTGCCCGAACTGGCCTGATATAATTTTTTAAAAAATAATTTTGTCATTCCGTAAAAAAAAATGACCTTTGCAGTCCCAAAAAATCTAAAGTATGGCACGTGTTTGTCAGGTGACAGGAAAAAAACCGATAACAGGACATAAAGTATCTTTCTCTAACAAGAAGGCAAAGCGCCGCTTTCTGCCAAATCTGCAGACTAAGCGTTTCTTCCTGGCAGAAGAAGACCGTTGGATCACGTTGAAATTGTCAACAGAAGCTATCCGCACTATTAATAAGAATGGACTGCTGTCTGTAGTAAAAGAAATGCGCGCTAACGGCGAAAAAATTTAATTAAAAGAAAATAAACACCATATACAATGGCGAAGAAAGGAAACCGCGTTCAGGTTATTTTGGAATGCACAGAGCATAAAGAAACTGGTTTGCCAGGTACCAGCCGTTATATAACGGTTAAGAACAAAAAGAATACGCCTGAGCGTATCGAACTGAAAAAGTACAACCCTATTATGAAAAAGGTGACTGTACATAAAGAAATTAAATAATTTTTAAAATACTCTAAGTCATGGCAAAAGCTGCAAAAACGGCGATAAAATCAGATGCTAAAGGTGGTGCAGAATCAAAAAACTACACTAAAGTAGTGAAAACTGTACGCAGCCCTAAAACAGGTGCTTATACCTTTAAAGAAGCTATTGTGCACAAGGATAAAGTGAAGGACTTTTTGGCAAAATAAGTCGGCCTCTGTAAACTACAGACTTATAACCGGATTCATTAATACATGTTAGCCATCCTGTACAGGGTGGCTAAATTATTTTACGTAATTTACAGTATAAATATTCATGTATGAAAACTTTGCTTTTTACCGTTGTATTTTCAAGCCTGGCCTTTATAGGTTATGCTCAATCCTCTAAAATAGACCTATCTAAAGACCCCGGCAGTTCAAATACACCCCTGCATAAAAAGAGCAATGCTACCCTGCTGAAGGAAAGCAGCACAACTCCCGCCACTAATACAGAAACCAACCTTTCCGAACAATACAGTAGCGACGGAACGATAACGAATGGTACTTTCCGCAAAGCTGCTCCTGCCAGCAACACGGGCATGGATGCCCAACCCCAGATGATGAATGCTACCCAACAACAGGGCCACATCGGCAACCTCAAAACCACCTCGCAAACTTATTACGACAATTCGGGTAAAATAAGGAGTTCGGGAACTACCATTCATTTGGGTAAATAGTAGCTACATCTTCACTACCCGGCCACTGGCAACCGGTATACCCGATGTATTGCGTACCATATAATGGTAAACTCCGGCTGCAAGATCTGTTACGGGAACCGACATTGTATTAGCCGACCCTGAATATGCCCTAGCCTTACTGGTTAGCACTACCCTTCCGGTAGCATCTGTCAGCCTGACAACCAACTCCTCCTCTCTTTCCAGTTCAAGCCTGATATTCAGCATATCTTTTGCAGGGTTGGGATATGCAACTGTTGACTGCAATGTGCTATAATCAGTAACGCCGGCCTGGGGATCAATGTACTTATACAACTCTGTACCCTTATCTCCATACGCGGTAAAATAAAGTCCATTGTCATAAACAACCAAATTGTTCGGTGCAATTCCTACCTGTGCATTTGTATTTATATCAGCCACCATTGTAGCAGAACCATTCCCATCCAGCACCCACAACTCCCGACCATGCGTGCCATTGTCTGCTGTAAAAAATACCTTGTTGGCATAGTAGATGAACCCGGCAGGATAACTCTTTCCGTTGGGGTCGATGGTAGCTACAAATGATGCGGTTTTAGATAGTGTATTATATTTAAACAGTTGTATGCCGTTAGTACCATCACCGCCTGCAAAATACAGATCGTTGCCTATAGCTCCGATTGCCGGTAAGTCGTCGATTGATGCCCAGCAGCCGTAACCTGCTCCCGGGTTCATATCCAGTAGTTGCTGTACAGTAGTGCCGTCGTAAACATATATCTCACGTCCCGACCCTGGTGTGTATGCTGAGAAATATAATTTACCATTGAGCTCTGCAAGCGATTCCGGTTCTGAGCTGCCGGCAGAAGGGTAGATGTCTGCAACAAGTTTCACTTTGTTGTTAGACGGATCGTATTCATACAATTCCCTGCCGGTAGTTGGACTCAATGCAGAAAAGTAAATTTTACCCATAGCCGTCTTAAGATGTTGCGGTGAGCTACCAGGCGCAACAACGTTGATAAAACTAAGCTGTACTGTTTGGCCCAACGTTGGGTCATGCTCCCATAGCTCAGGTCCGTTGGTGCCATTATCGGCATTGAAGTATATCTTACCATTCAGTGTTACCAATTCATCAATATCAGACCCTGCAGCACCTCCGTGTATATCACTCACCAGCGCAGGTGGGTTCGCTCCATCATAGCTGAACAATTCTAAACCCGTATTGCCGTTATCGGCAGGGAAATACATCTTACCCCCCGTAACTACGCACGTGTGATTATCTGTAGCGGGTGTACAGTCTTTGCTTCCTGAATAAATATCCTGTTCCAGCTTGGCAACTTTTCCATTATACCCCCACAGCTCTTTTCCCACCACGCCGTCGCTGGCGAAAAAATACAGTTTGTTATTAAACACAGTAAGCCTGACAGGTGTACTCGAAAAAACATCAGGCATAATATCTCTCACCAACACTGGTTGTGCGGATGCAGATATTGCAAGGAGCAGAACAGGGTAAAGAAGCAGCGATCTCATCAACGGGCATATCAGTTTATCATAGTAAAAATAAGTTATTACGATATACAACGTTTCAAAAAGGGTAATAAGTATATAAATATGACAAATTGCAGAACTTATTGCCAATCAACAGATTGACTATTTAACAAACATTTTCAGATATATACTGTTTTATACATAGTGTTACTATTATTCACTAAAACATCATAGTCATGGAAAATACTGCCAAAAAATACGGTAAAATATTGTGCTTTACACCCATCACGTTGTTCGCAGCGTGGACCATTTACTTTTTCAGTATCGTGCAGGAACAAGTAGTTACGTCCAGTTTCTCTAACCATTTTCACTGGGTGGCAGCTATGGCAAGCAGTTACACCAGCCTTTGGATATCATTATCGCTGATTTGCATTATTACAGCATCTATCATGCTCTATTTCGTAGTACATATCGCACGACTGAGACAAATGACAGCACTGGAAAAGGTGCTGTGGATAGTAGCATTCCCTGCGTTGGGTTCCGTTGCGTTTATCCTTTTCTGGTTCATAGAACTGAAAGAAGAACCCGAAAACGTGGACGTGTATGCAAGCATAGCGTAGTTTAACAATACAATGCAACCGTGATTCGTACTGTTTCTGTAGATTTAGTCCAAAATATCTGTATGGAATGGATCGGTCATCCGCTTGTGCTATCCGGTAGTAAAGTTTCTTTACAACCGTTGAAGCCTGAGCATTTTCCCGCGTTAATACGGGCAGCACAAAACACCCGGATTTGGGAACAGTACGGACGCAACGGCGCTGACATCTCCATTATGCAAACGTTTCTTGATGATGCTTTAGCACTGCGAATAATACAACAGCACTATCCATTTACCATCATCAATACCATTTCCGGTGAAATCATCGGCACTACAAGAATAGCTTATATAGACTACTCCAATAAGACCCTGGAAATAGGTTGGACATGGTATGTGCCCGAGGTATGGGGTAAAGGCTATAATGAAGAATGTAAGTTACTATTGCTTACCCATTGTTTTGAAAAACTGGGGGCTATACGTACACAATTAAAAACCAGAGATACCAATTTGCGCTCGCGCAATTCTATACAAAGAATAGGTGCCACATTTGAAGGTATTCTCCGCAACCACATGCTCAATGAAGATGGCAGTATTCGAAATACGGCAATGTTCAGCATTACACAAGAGGAATGGCCTGTCAGAAAAGAAAAACTAAAGGATATGATGAACGAAAAATACGCAAGGCTTTAGGCATCCATCTTTTTCATCTTTTTCAACCTTTGAACGACCAATCCTACAGGTAATCCCATAACGTTGTAATAGTCGCCGTTGATCTTTTCTATACCTACCATGCCTATCCATTCCTGTATGGCATAGGCACCGGCCTTATCGTAAGGCTTGTAATTGGTTACGTAATGGCGAATCTGTTCTTCTGTCAAAGGGCGAAAATGAACCGCCGTTGTCTCAGAAAAGCTCTCTACTGTATCTCCCCGCATGATACACACACCACTTATAACCTGGTGTACCTTACCTGATAGCTTAGTAAGAATTGCTATAGCATCTTCTTCATTCATCGGTTTACTCAATATCTCATGATCCAGCAATACAATCGTATCAGCTGCAATGACGATAGCATTCTTGTTCTTCGCTGAGATAACAGCTGCTTTCTGCCTGGCCAGGTGTTCGGGTACATCTTCTCCCGGCATACCTTCAGGTGGTGTTTCATCTATATCTGCCACCTGTATATCAAAATCTATTTCAGCAAGCTCCAGCAGTTGTTTTCTGCGTGGCGACTGTGATGCGAGTATAATATCAGCCATGGGTTTGAAAATAATAAATCACCAGGGAAATGACCCCCAATACCATAATAATTTTCAGGTAGCGGCTTTCGTTGCCATAGTGTTTTGTGGTTGCATGTTTAGGCAAATAGTACATCCATACTACTACCGGCATTGCCAGGCCCAATAGGGTATAGATACCTAATACATACCATTGTTCGCGCAACAGTTTTACAGCACCTATTACTAACGGAATAACAGTCAACAATCCTAAAACCTGTGCAAATCTTGCACTACGCAACAACCCCCACTTTATAGGCATAGTAACACATCCCTGCTCGGCATCGCCTTTAAAATCTTCCATATCTTTTACTATTTCGCGCATCCATGTGAGCATAAATGCGAAATACGCATAGGTACCCAGTACCCATACGGGATTAGGTATCAACCCTTGTCCCCCATGTATAAAGAAATCCTTGTGCAGGTAAAAGCGTATCGCACTCTCATACAACATCAACACCACAATGGTAAAAGCCGTCAGTATTGATACTACAACATTGCCGGTAACGAACTGTCTTTTAAATGTAGTGGAATAAAGCCATAACATTATTGTGCAACCCAACTGCATAGCCAGAAAACTGTAATGTCCGGCTCTGCGTGCCACAACAATTGCCAGTGCAATAGCAGTGATATTAAATATGGTATGTACTACTATCGCCAGCTTCATCGGGATGCGTTTCTCCAATATCAGCTTCTCCGGCCTGTTGATAATATCTATTTTGACATCAAAGTAATCGTTGATAATATATCCAGCTGCAGCAATAAGCACTGTTGACAAGGACAACAACAAGAAATTATTCCACGTGAGCACCAATGGCTCAGGTGAATAATTTTGCATAGGTATAATAACACATCCCCACGCAAATAATTGCGTCAGAAACACGATAATAAGATTTTGCCAACGTATCAGTTGCAGCCAGGCCATATCGTTTTAGTATGTTCCGTTAGATTATTTACCCCAGCCTGCAGGATCTTTTCTCCACTGTTCCAATGATTGTTTTTGTTCAGCTGTTACAAGATTCTGCTCTTCCGCCACTTCCATCAGTGCTGTGTAGTTGCTGATGGTGTATAATGGCACACTTGCTTCTTCCATAGCTTTGGCAGCAGCATCAAAACCATAAGTGAACAACGCACACATACCTAGCACCTCGCCGCCGGCAGCACGGATAGCGTCTACAGCCTGAAGGCTGCTCTTGCCAGTGGATACGAGATCTTCGATCACTACCACCTTCTGGCCATGTTCCAACACACCTTCTATCTGGTTGCCCATGCCATGCTCTTTGGGCTTGCTGCGCACATATATAAATGGCAGTTTCAACTGGTCGGCAGCCATAGCTCCGTGAGGGATACCTGCTGTAGCTACACCGGCTATTACTTCTGCATCAGGAAAGTGCTCCAGCACCATATTGGCCAGTTCACTCTTCACAAAGTCGCGTGTATACGGATATGACAATACTTTACGATTATCACAATATACAGGCGAATTCCATCCTGAAGCCCAAGTATATGGTTGTTGCAGGTTGATTTGTAATGCCTTAATTTGCATTAATTTCTCGGCAAAATGCTTTTGAGTACTCATAACGGCTCAAACCTACGCCAAATCAGTAATTTTACAAACTTCGCGAATGGACTTTGCGCAAAAGATATATATAAACAATAAACCCCTGATATTGACAACCGATGCCCGGTCCTATATTGCAGAACATCCTATTGCAGGCGGTTATATATCTTTAGAAGGTGCCTTCCCACGCAATTTCAGGCTGGCACTGCAACACATCAGCAAGCGTGGAACATTGGGAGCTATCATCGAAGATTTTTCCTATGAATCATTACAGGAAGAATTACACGCCCTCTATACACCAATAGATGCCGGCGGCGGTGTAGTAACCAATGAAAACGGGCAGGTACTAATGATATACCGTCGTGGTAAATGGGACCTCCCCAAAGGCAAATGCGACGATGGTGAAGAAATAGATGAATGTGCCCTGCGCGAAGTGAGCGAGGAAACTGGTCTGTATAAACTGAAATTGGGCGAAAAGATATGTGACACCTATCATGTGTACAGCCAAAACAAACAAAACCTGCTGAAACGAACAGCATGGTATAAAATGAAAGGCACACTGAAAGAAAAACCTGTGCCTCAAGCCGAGGAGAATATCATGGAAGCCCGATGGGTATCTGATGAAGAATTGTCATCAATTGTTTATAAATCTTACGAAGCCATACGCGAAGTAATGCAAAAGGCAGGGCTAAAATGGTAAAGAACAGCATTTTCTGGATAGCACTGGCAATATGTTGTATGCCATTCATGTCCCCCCCATATGCACTCTTTCTCGGACTTATCTTATCTATGTTCATCACCAACCCTTTGGGCAAGAAAAGGGGTAAGTTCACAGCATTTTTACTTAAAGTATCTATTGTAGGCCTGGGTTTTGGCATCAATATTAATACTGCGTTAGAAGCAGGCAAAGAAGGATTCATATACACAGTTATTTCTATTATATCCACACTATTGGTAGGCATACTGCTGGGCAGCATATTCAAAGTAGACAAAATAACTGCCTACCTGGTGTCTTCAGGCACAGCTATATGTGGAGGTAGTGCTATTGCAGCAACAGCTCCGGTAGCGTCTGCTAAAGAAGAACAGATAAGCGTGGCGCTGGGCGTAGTGTTCGTACTCAATGCCATAGCTCTTTTCATATTCCCTGTTATAGGACATATGCTTGACCTCTCACAAATGCAATTTGGTATATGGAGTGCTATAGCTATACACGATACCAGCTCGGTAGTAGGGGCAGCCAGCACCTATGGCGAAGAAGCATTGCAAATAGCTACTACTATAAAACTGGTACGCGCATTATGGATCATACCTTTGGTTGTGGTTACAGCATTCATCTTTAAAAAGAAAGATACCAAACTGAATATCCCTTATTTCATAGGCTTGTTCGTACTGGCCATGCTTATCAGTTCATGGGTTCCACAGATTGAACTTGTAACACCCTACATAGTAAAAGCAGCAAAAACAGGCTTTACGGTTACATTATTCCTGATCGGTTCCGGCCTGTCACCCAAAGCCATTAAAGCAGTGGGATTTCGCCCATTGTTACAAGGCATAGTACTGTGGTTGCTGGTGTCTGCAGTGGCTTTATTAGCTGTGCTATATGTAATATAGATATTCAATAGCAGCCTTAAGCCGCATATATTTGTCGGCAACCTCCCTTCTGTCATGCGATTGTAATAAACAATCCCTTTTCCCGATTTTGATGCCGCTTTTCCCGATTAGTAAAGCATTCATCTAAACAGCGAACTTATCTTTGCACACAATGATCCCAGCTCTGAACAAACACAATATCTGAGCAACACATACGATCTACTTAATAAAACAGAGATGAAAAAACAATTACTATCGGCACTGATCCTTGTGGCCGCAGCAACAACAACTCAGGCTCAAGTAGTGCACGACAGCGTGATACTTGACGCAGGTTACGCAAAACAAGTTTGGTACAGCCTGCAGAATGACGAGCAGGGCAGCGCACAGAAAAATGAGTGGGATATTGCCTTTGACGTAGTAGAGATCACTTCCTCAATTCGCATCAACTCGGCTGCGGGCGTTATGTTATGGAACTATCCCAAAGGGGATAAATCTGCATGGTCAACAGTAGACACCAACGGACTGAGCACATGGGACCCACGTTACAACTCAGACACATCATGGGCGCAGGGAGCTATGGGCCGATATGCCGACCCTAACAACCCTTTTGATATTGACTGGGGAATTTACGACATGACCACCCACATCATTCACGGTGACTCTGTTTATATCATCAAACTGGTAAATGGTAACTACAAAAAACTATTCATCGACAACCTGACCGGAGGTACATTCAACTTTAAGTTCGCTAACCTTGATGGCAGCAGTGAAGTTTCTGCACAGGTAAGCAAATCAACCTTTACAGATAAGAACCTCGGATACTATTCTATAGTGAACCAAAATACACTAAACAGGGAACCGGACAACTTTAAATGGGACCTGGAATTCACCCAGTACACAGGTTTCGTGCCCATTCCGTATACAGTTACGGGCGTATTACACAACAGGGGGGTTAGTGTAGCTGAAGTAGGTAACCTACCCAACAAGAACACTTACAGCAACTGGCAGAGCCATACACGTTCTACCGAGATAAACACCATCGGTTACGACTGGAAATCTCAGAGCATGGGTGTATACTCTGTAAAAGATTCATTGCTGTACTTTGTAAAAGATGTGGAAGACCATATCTGGAGGCTGATATTCACAGACTTCTCCAGCACTAACGGCATGTTCGTTTTCGACAAAGAAGTGATCGGCTCGCTAAGCGTGAAAGACAACATCAGTGGCAATAAAAACACCGTTGCGCTTTATCCTAACCCATCAAAAGGTGGTGACGTACAACTTGTGTACAGTACACCTGACAATGTAACGATAACGGTTACGGACATGGCAGGAAGAACAGTATTTGCACAACAGGTAAACGGCAGCACAGGCCTGCATACTTTCACCCTGCCTGCAAACTCTTTCAATAGCGGTATGTATATAGTTGCTGTCAACACGGCGGGAGGTTGTGCACAGCAGAAGCTGATAGTTCAATAAGGCATATTTCGATCTACATAGCCCTCTCTGCCCTGCACCGGCAGAGGGGGTTCTTTTTTAACATTAGCCTGACCCTTCTTAACAGTACTGCAACATTCACATGCGTAATTTTGTACTGTAATTAAACGTATGCCGATGATGGGGAAAATTACTACTATAAGTAATGCAAAACATGTGAAAGAGGGCTGGCATCTGCTGCGCAACCGCAAAACTTTGTGGTGCATGCTGAAAGAGTCTTGGAAAGGAAGTTATAAAATGTCATTCTTAACCAGTGCACTGCTGGTGCTGGGGCTATTATATGTTGTTATACCGATAGACTTTGACTGGATACCAATCATAGGTTGGATAGACGACGGATTCGTGATATTCCTGATGATAAAACTGCTGCAGAAAGAAACACAACGTTACATCCGCTACAAAGCTATGGAGCGCCGCAGGGACTGCTAGATTACCTGGCCCTTTACTATCCTGTACAGGCCTGTCCATACAATACAGGCCAGCAGGATAAAACAAATAGCGCGCAGGTGCAGCCAGAAGCTAAAGAACGAATAAACGATACCGCCCTCAGGATTATCCCTGTAATATATTACAGGCAACTCCTCTCCTGTATCAAAGTGCCTGAAAAAATAGGCTCCCCAGGGTGTTTCTGTCAGGTATTCATCTGTTTCTTCGTAGCTGGTTTCAAATACTTTATTTTCTGTGAACTCTTCCTGCCGCTCAAACCCGTGAGCAACAGACTCTGCCAGGTGTATTAATTCATCTTCCGTCAGTTGTCCTACGTCATCTATTTCTATCTGTTGACCGTATTTCATAGCGGCATTTTCACTCGGCGTATGATCTTCGGGCTTATATATTCTTTTCTTTATCTCTTTAGTTGTAACCGGTCCTTTGAATTTCACCACAGGATAGGGCACCACGTCACGTCCTCCCCTACCCGACATTCTGCCGTAGGCAAAGCTGCGCTCTTCTACCACTACACCCGTCGTCTTCTCCATTTCTGAATACTGGCAGCCTTTTATGCCAAAATGAATAAGAATAATAACTAAATAGCCCAGATACTTGCTCATAGGTTTCGCGAATAGCTACTAAACTAACAAAATCCTTCTTACCATACGCCCTTACGCAATTACCAGTACCTTTGCACATTAAACTTTTGCATTTGTCAGCCCCGGTATTATTAATAACGCCCCCGTTTACACAACTCAACACCCCCTACCCGGCTACGGCCTACCTGAAAGGTTTCCTGAACACTAAGGGCATACCCTCCGTGCAGGCAGATATGGGCATTGAGGTAACACTGGCATTATTTTCAAAAACAGGGCTGCAACAACTTTTTGCACTGGTTGACGGATCTCAGGAACTTTCTGCCAATGCACGGCGTATCGTAGCGCTTCAAGACGACTATATACATACCATAGATGCAGTTATACTATTCCTGCAGGGACATAACCCTACACTGGCTACCCTCATAGCCAAAAGGAATTACCTGCCCGAAGCAAACCGCTTTGCGCAACTTGAGAACCTCGACCTCTCATTCGGTAATATGGGTACGCAGGACAGAGCCAAACACCTGGCCACCATGTACCTGGAAGACCTCTCTGACCTGATACAGGAATGTATAGATCCGCACTTCGGGTTCAGCCGGTATGCAGAGCGTTTGGGTAGGTCGGCCAATAGCTTTGATGAATTGTACGAAGCCCTGCAGGCGCCTCCCGGTTTCATCGATCAACTGTTGCTCAACATACTAGAGCAAAGAATTGCAGACGTTCAACCATCGATGGTCGCGCTCTCGGTTCCATTTCCCGGCAACCTGTTTATGGCTTTCCGGATAGCGCAATGGCTCAAACAACATCGCCCGAACATCAAAACTGTTATGGGCGGCGGTTTCCCAAATACTGAGTTGCGCTCCCTGTCTGACGCACGCGTATTTGAATTCTTCGATTTCATCACCCTGGACGACGGCGAAGCACCTATTGAAACGCTGGTCAAGTATTTGAACGGGCAATGCGCATTGGAAGAGCTGAAACGCACTTTCACATTGGTGGATGGCGAGGTCACTTTCTTCAACAACCCTTCATGTGCCGACTACAAACAAGGGCAGGTGGGCACACCTGATTATAGTGATTTTTTGCTGGATAAGTATATTTCTGCCATTGAGATAACCAACCCTATGCACAGCCTGTGGAGTGACGGGCGTTGGAACAAGCTCACCATGGCGCATGGTTGCTATTGGGGTAAGTGTACCTTCTGCGACATCTCATTACCCTATATTAAGAACTACGAACCGCTGACAGCGCAACTGCTGTGCGACCGTATGGAAGAGATCATTGCGCAAACGGGCGAAACAGGTTTTCATTTTGTAGACGAAGCTGCACCACCTGCGTTGATGCGCGAACTGGCACTTGAGATCATCCGGCGCAAACTGGTGGTAAGCTGGTGGGCCAACATACGTTTTGAAAAGAGCTTTACGCGCGACCTCTGTATACTCCTCAAAACCTCGGGCTGCATTGCCGTTTCGGGTGGGCTGGAAGTAGCATCAGACCGCTTGCTGGAGCTGATACAAAAAGGCATCACAGTAGCGCAGGTAGCCAGGGTAAACAAACACTTTACCGATGCAGGTATCATGGTGCATGCTTACCTCATGTACGGCTTCCCCACACAAACCGCGCAAGAGACCATAGACTCGCTGGAGATGGTGCGGCAGATGTTTGAAGCGGGCGTATTGCAATCTGCCTTCTGGCACCGCTTTGCCATGACGGCACATAGCCCGGTAGGTTTAGAGCCGGACAAATACAAAGTAGCAAAGGCCACTGAAGCCGTAGGCACTTTCGCTAATAATGACATTGACTTTACCGACCCCACAGGCGCTGAGCATGAACTGTTCAGCTATGGGCTGAAAAAGTCATTGCTCAACTATATGCATGGTGTGGGTATCGACTACCCCCTGCACAAGTGGTTCGAACATAAAGTGCCCAAAACCACTATTTCGTCCGACTATATAGCCAAAGCACTGAAACAGGACGAGATATCATCGCGTAGCAATGCCAAAGTAGTATGGATAGGTAAACCACCTGTAGCGGAACACTATACAAAATCGAAGAAAGGGAATACCTGGGAAATGACCTCCCTCACTTTCATGGGCAAACAAGACAGCCTTACCATAAATGTCAGTCAGCCGCAGGGCAAATGGCTGACAGAGTTGCTCGACACAATGTCTGCAGATGGATTGAACACACGCACCCTGCAATCTGTAAAAGAAAGCTACGAAGCCGCAGGACTTGAAGATTTTGAACTGTTCTGGGACAACAAACCCGTGAACGGTTTGTACAAATACGGGCTGCTGGTGCTGTAACCACACTTCTACCTGCAACCCTTCTGCTCAGTAACACTGAGCATAGTCGTATCAAATCCCTTGGCCTGCACACGTTCCAGTATAGACTCATACACCGCTTTATCCATTTGTGGTGTGCGGCACAATATCCATAAATACTTACGGTTAGGGTGTCCCACCACGGCATAGCTGTAATCATCAGCCAGGTCTATGATCCAGTACTTGCCCCAGAACGGGCGAAAGAAAGACACCTTTAACTTGGCATTCGTCTCTTTGTCTGTTACTTTGGCGATACCGATACTCTGCTTGCCTTTACCATAAGCCGTACAACTGTTATCCACCTTCACCGTACCGTTGTCGTTCAGGGTATATTCGGCTACCGTGCAGGTACAACCTTTCTGGAAACGTTGCGGGAACGATGCTATCTCGTACCATTTACCCATGTACCGTTGAATGTCTACGTGCTGTACCGTGGCCAACGGTTCGTAACTGCAGGCGCTGAAAAAAAGCATAGTTGTAATGATCATTAAATACCTCATGCAAGGTATAACAAACTATCCGTATGGTTGGTTCATTACAGCCAGCCGCATTTTGTATAGAAAACTGGGTGATTTTCACCTTGTCGGGCAACGATGACTGTCCTACATTTAACCACATGATGACGATGAACACGGAACAGGGAAAAGACCCCATGTACCTGCTATGGAAAGACGCTATATCTGCCAGGGACGGCCATGGTACAGGTGCCAACGATGATGTATGGAGCAAGCAGGTGCGACACCTTTCGCAATACGGTATAGGCATGCCCGAAGCGCTGGGCTACCTCTATCACGAGGGCCCTTCGTTCGAAGCCTTCAGCCGGTGGATACTGCAACACAAGACTACCCATGCAACGAACGGACATGATGAACCGGTGCTTTCGCAAGCCGACCTTGGCCACTGGAACGAGAACGGCTACGTGGTGGTAAAGAACGCGGTAAGCCCCGAACAATGTGAAGCGGCCAGGGATGCGATATGGGAATTTCTCGGAGCGTCGCCCCACGTGCCGGAAACATGGTACCTGCCACACCCGCAGAAAAAAGGACTGATGGTAGACCTGTTTCAGCACCCCGCACTGAACGACAACAGGAGCGCAGGCAGGATAAAGAAAGCCTACGAGCAACTGTATGGCGCTACCGATATTTACCTGCTGATAGATAAAGTAAGTTTCAATCCGCCGGAGACACAAGAGCACAAATTCAACGGCTGTAGCCTGCACTGGGATGTAAGCCTGCATCAGCCCATACCCTTTGCCCTGCAGGGGCTACTCTACCTCAATGATACAGGCCCGGATGATGGCGCTTTTCATTGCGTGCCCGGATTTCATACATCTGTCGGCAACTGGATTGCTGCTCTGCCGCAAGATGCCGACCCAAGACAACTGGCACCTGCAAAGCTGCAACCCGTACCCGTTAGCGGCAATGCCGGCGACCTGGTGATATGGCACCAGGCACTACCCCACTGCGCTACCCCCAACCGCGGCAAGCACCCCCGAATGGTGCAATACATTGCCTACAAACCCGTAAACGAACAGGTAGCGGAAGTGTGGAAGTAATGGCCATTGGTTTTGTACCTGAAAATTGTTTCCTGCTGCCTGCTTTTGTTCCCGTTTTGTTTCCTTGTATAGCGTACAGGGGAAAGCAATGCACCTTGTAATTGATTGAAATGCAAACTATTGCAAGGTTTTGTTTCCAAATGTTTCCTGATTGGCAAAAATAAAAAAGCGGGCCGGGCAGGTGATTCGTTTTCTGATGGCGATATGTCAAAGAGCTGTGCATGAATAATAATTATCATTCATTTTACAGTAGCAAATATACGTTAATTATATCATTTAAGCAATTTTATTCTAGTACGCATCACTCGTTTAAGTTTGCCACTTAAATGATATATAAAGAGCAGGTTTGTAACCTGCAACGGTCATTCCTCGGCCTCATCACACTATTGCCAGGCAGAGCCATGCTTTTATTGCTGAAACGATAACGTAGATATGAGTAGGTGTTCTTTTACAATATTATTACGGATCTGAATGTTATAGATAGTAATTTAGCTAACGGTCATTAACTAAAAAACTTAAATAAACCTATGAAGAACCTTCTTTCTATATCATTTATATTACTCGTATTTATTTCATTGTCCGGGTGCACGAAAAAAACAGCCAGGCAGGTGCGTACAGATACACTTAGCAGCCCGGCCTATGTTTTTTACATGCTTTCAGACTTAAATGCCGGTGACATAGATGTTTACGTCGACAATGTTTTACGCGGAAAAATTACCGCCCCCCTTGCAAAAAAGCCTGGTGACTGTTTTGATGAGCATGCTTTGGTAGTGACCCAAAAGCCAGGCAATTATTTATTAAAAGCTTATAGTTCCGGTGGAAAGCAATGGACGGCGAACTTATCATTTAATGAGGGTCAATGTAATTATTTCGAATTCAAGTCAGACAATACAGATGACCAGGCAAAGTGTTATGAAAGCCTTGAAGGCACGTGGCGCAGGGCCAATGATGCCCGTGTGCCGAATAGTGCTGGTATGATCGTTGAATTTGCCAACGGCAAGGGCATAATTACAAGTGTGCCTGATGGCGTAGACTTTTATAAAAAAGGGATGGTAAAATGGGTACTTTTTAATAGCAAGAATTGCAGAATTTATGACCTGACCACAGCAGGAAGCCATTACAATCATTTTGTACACTTTCCTGATGCTAACACGTTCGTTATCAACAATGAGATAATGTATGTAAGGGAAAATTAACGGTTGCTCTACACTCATTTATGTTTGCAACTAAAATGATACATAAAGAGCAGGTTTGTAACCGGCAATGACCATTCCTCAGCGTCATCATTGTATTGCCAGGTATAGCCTTGCTTTTATTGCTGATTTAAGTTGCTGGCTTAAATCAGTGGGGAAAATGGCCGAAATAAAAGAAATGAACGAAAGGTGAGTTATGAGATAAAAAAAGCGGCCCGAAAGCCGCTCTAAAAGAAGAAACAAAGTTGTATGATATATTAAGAAAGAGAATCGGTCTCCACCTCTTTCCCCATCTCTTTGGCAATTTTCTTCACCAGCCCCTGCAGCACCGTTCCCGGTCCGCACTCGGTAAAATGCGTAGCACCATTATTGATCATATGCTCCACGCTTTGTGTCCAGCGCACAGGCGAAGTAAGCTGGTTGATGAGGTTGCGCTGTATCATAGCCGGGTCAATATACGGGTTGGCATCTACGTTCTGGTACACCGGCCCGCTCGGGTTGCCGAAGTTGGTCGCCTCTATGGCCGCCTGCAGCTCTTCTTTGGCAGGCTCCATCAGTGGCGAGTGGAACGCACCACCTACCTGCAGCACCAGCGCGCGCTTGGCACCGGCAGCCTTCATAGCCTCGCAGGCCTGGTTGATGCCCTCAATACTGCCGCTTATTACCAGCTGGCCGGGGCAGTTATAGTTGGCAGGCACCACCACCTCGTTGGTGATACCGGCGCACACCTCTTCTACTTTGGCATCGTCAAGTCCCAGCACTGCCGCCATTGTACTCGGGTTCATTTCGCAGGCACGCTGCATGGCCATAGCACGTTTGTACACCAGTTTCAGGCCATCCTCAAAGCTCAGCACCTTGTTGGCTACCAACGCGCTGAATTCGCCCAGCGAGTGGCCCGCCACCATATCAGGATGCAGCCCATCCTGCACCAGGAAGCTGATCACCGAATGCAGGAAAACCGCAGGTTGTGTCACACGGGTCTGTTTCAGGTCCTCTGCCGTACCGCTGAACATGATATCCGTAATGCGGAAACCCAGTATCTCGTTGGCCTGTTCAAAATATTCTTTGGCTAAAGTGTTGCTGTCGTACAGGTCTTTACCCATACCTGTAAACTGCGCCCCCTGTCCGGGGAAAACGTAAGCATGCTTCATCTGTCATCAATTTGTAGCGGCTAAAGTAATGCAAAAGGGGCAAAAGGTTGAAAAAGGCGGTCGGTTAAATTGTCAGTCAGGTTAGTTACCTATACTATCATTTTACCTTATCTGCCTATTAACCTATTGATCTTTTAACGCTTTAACTTTGCAAAATGAACTGGACAGAACTGACAAACGAAGCGCAACTGGACGCTATTGCAGAGGAAAGTAAAACGCAGCCTGTAGTGATATTCAAGCACAGCATACGCTGCAGTATCAGCGCTATGGCCAAGACCCGCCTGGAGCGCTCAGAACAACCTGAAGGCATCAAATTCTACTACCTGGATCTGATCAACTACAGGCCGGTGAGCAATAAAGTGGCCGAGGTGTTCAGCGTACACCACGAGAGCCCGCAGGTACTGCTGATAAAGGGCGGCGAATGTGTATATGAAGAAAGCCACAATGGCATCAGCATGGAAGAGATTGCTGAGCAGGCAGCATAATTACACCGTTTTGTTCCTCCACCTGCCGGTGCGCAGGTACAGGATACAGGCCGTGACCAATGCGCCCCAGTAAACGAATTCTGAGGCCCAGGCCCAATACAGTGGCAGCCGCATACGCTCTATGACGAAGTAGCAGTACACTACATAGGTGCCCACGCATATCACCTCTATCAGCAGGTTGATACGTGTATTACCGGTACCCATCACGCCGTTGAAGAGTACAGTAGCTACCGCCATGATAATGGACGATATGGCTACTACCCTCAGACTAGGGATGGCAAACTGTACCAGGTCAGGGTCGTTGCGGTACATACCCAGGAAGCTATCGGGGAAGATGACCAGTATAGCGCCGAGTGCTACGGCATATATCACCGCCAGTTTTATAGTGCGCAGTATCACGGGTATCACCAGCCTTTGTTTGCTTTGGCCTATTACGTTGCTCACAATGGTATTGCAGGATGAGGCCAGCGCCCACAGCCCGATACCCGCTACGCCAAACACGCTGCGCAGTATCTGGCTCACTGCCAGCTCGCGCGTGCCCAGGTGCTCTACATAGATAAAGAATATCTGCCAGCCGCCTATGCTGAACAGGAACTGTACGATAAGTGGCGAAGCTATTACCAGCGAACGTCGGGCCAATGCAGTATCAAACCTGCCTGTGGAAAGTACCGGGAACTTATGCTGCATCTTTTTATAATAAAAGATGCCATACATAACAGCGCAGAACACCACCTCGGCAATTGCAGACGCGAGTGCGGCACCTGCAAGGCCCATCTCAGGCAGCCCTAGCTTGCCGAATATCAGGCCGTAGTCCAGGACGATATTCACGGCGGTACTGGCTATGGCCCCATGCACCAGGTAGCGCGACTGGTTGGTAGCTATATAAAATGAGTTGGCCAATTGAGTAAGTAACAGGAAGGGCAGCCCCCATGTACGCATGTTCAGGAACTGTAAGGTAAGGTGGGCATTGCTATCGTCGTGGAGGTTGGTATTGAATATTATTGGCGATAATATAAATGAAACAACCATCAATCCTATACCGAACATGAGGCAGAGCATCATACCATTGGTAAAGGTGCGGGCAAGGCCTGTATAATTGCGTTCGCCCGCCCGGCGAGACATCTGTACCTGTATACCATTGGCCAGCCCATACCCGATCATAGATAATATGAGGTAGAAGATGCCCGCCATACCATTGACGCCCAGTTCGCGCTCGCCCAGTTGCCCAAGGAAGATGGTATCCGTCAGGAAGCTGATCTGCGGAATAAGCAGGGAGACCGATATCGGCGCCGCCAGTTTAAGTATATCTTTATTAGTAATGGATAGTTGCACTATGGATATTGATATATGTTAAGCTGACTTGTTAAGTGTGTTATGTGTAATAGCTTTGCAAAAATAGCGTACGCGGCACAACTTACAGCTTTATGATTGTGCAAGTGTCGCAAAAAAATTCTATAATTGTGCCAGAGGTATGGCAGAGATAACTAATAATCCGTCTAACGAGCAAATATATAAGCTGCACAATAACGATAACATCATTTCGCAGATAGCGAGGGTGGTTATTGTGTTGATGCCGCGCGCGGTATCTGTCGCCGGCTTCAGCGACAGGGGCGACCTGCTGATGATCAAGAACAACGAATACAAAAAAACGCTGCCGCAGTGGATCATCGATTTTTTTGAGCACCAGTTCCTGAACGACCAGATGCTGTCTGCGCCACACAAGGTGACCTCTGTTTTTGTGGCAACAGACAAGAACCTGCTGGTGCCTGAAACTTTATACAAACCTCATGATGCAGAAGCATGGCTGAAAAAACTGCACTATGTAGAGAGCAATGAGATAGTGACGACACATCACCTGAGGGAAGACAAAGCGTACTACCTGTATGCATGGCCATCGGCTATTAAAAGCCTCATCAACAGGTATTTCACTAAATCCAAGATATTGCCGTTCTCCACCTACCAGTTCTACAAGCCATTCAAGGCGGAATGCAGCCTGCAAATGGCACTGACCAGCGATAGGGCTTTTGCCACATTGTACAAGAACAGGGAACTGACCTGGCACCAGGTATTCAATTATAAATCATCAGAAGATATTGCCTACCAGGTAATGCACGCTGCCAATGAGTTTGGTATTGAGCAGGGGCAAATGGCCATACAATGTACCGTTGCCAATAAAGAACTTGCCCCTCATATTACTGATATGCTGCAGTTCTTCCCCGGGTTGAAAGACGGAACGGGCACTGTTGTGACCAACGAGCGTGGCTGGGTGAGCAATATCTACCTGATCCAACAACTATACGCATGCGGATTATAAGCGGTGCATTCAGGGGCAGAAAATTCACTCCCCCGGCGAAGACACCTGCCAGGCCAACAACAGACGTAGCTAAAGAAGGCCTTTTCAATACATTGCAGAATATGATGGACCTGGAGGATATCTCCACCTGCGACCTGTTTGGCGGTACGGGTAGTATCAGCTATGAGCTGGCATCGCGCGGGGCAGGCAACCTGACACTTATCGAGGCCGATACCGGGAATATCAACTTTATACGTAAGACAGTAGCCCTGTTGGGTGTTGCCGACAAGTTCAATATCATAAAAGGGGATGTTTTCCGATTTATGAAGCAATGTACCGAGCAGTACGATTTCATATTTGCCGGCCCTCCTTATGCACTGGAAAATATTGACGATCTGCCCATGCTGGTGTTTCAACAAAAGATGTTGGCAGAGGATGGTATATTTGTATTGGAGCACACGCCCCGCAATGATTACCAGCAGCACCCGAACTTCCTGAAGATGAAAAATTACGGAACGACGGTGTTCAGCTACTTTACCAACCAAAATGAACAGTAAGATGGAAAGGATATGTTTATTCCCCGGCACTTTCGACCCTATGACACTGGGGCATGTGGATGTTATCAAACGTTCCGTTTCCCTGTTCGATAAACTTATCATAGCGATCGGTGTGAATTCGCAAAAGACACCTATGTTCACTGTTGAACAACGCACGGCCTGGATAGAAGAGATTTTCAAAGACTATCCACAGATATCTGTAACGAACTATACAGGTTTGACCATCGACTTTTGCAAGCAGGTGGGGGCACAGTATATGATGCGTGGCATACGCTACATAGCTGACTTCGAATATGAGAAAGCCATTGCTGATATGAACCGTACACTGGCGCCTGAAGTAGAGACCATTTTCCTTACCTGCGCGCCGGAGTATTCTACCGTTTCTTCCACCATAGTACGCGATGTGATACGCAACGGTGGAGATGTAAGTAAATTCATTCCTGCCGAGATAAAATGGTGATTCAGCTCCCAATGCGCAACTGTTTTACACACTTGCCACCAAGTGAGCTACCGCCTTTAGCAGGTATTCGTCAGAGTTGTTGATTTCGCGCACCATGTTGAGCAGGCCGGGCAGTGCAATATCAGTATCGGCTACCAGCTTGTCGAGCCTAATGATGCTTTCACTGACACTCACATGCGACTCTCGAATTATCGCTTCAAGATTATTGATATCATCAGATGTAGTCAGTTCTATATTATTTAAAACAAGCTCTACTTCATTGTAATATCGCCGCTGACGTTCCATTATTTCTTTAGAAAAAGCATATAGGTGGTCATTGGCAGACTGCTCCAACTCAGCCAGGTTATGCCTGATATCTTTTGTGTCTTTTACAGATAAAGTAGTATCGCGGATGGCTCTTATCAGCTTATCTGTTATTGCGACTTCCTTTTCATTCAGATCATTCTGCATTAATTTCAGATAGAACTTCGTTATGTCTGCTTCATATTTTTTCAGATCGAAGTAAGAAGCTACTGTGTGGCTATTCTTTCCATTGCTGATACCGTAAAATGCCTTATTAACAGCTATACCATTTCTTGCAAAAGTGATCGCCTCTTTTTTCAATGCTTCTATAGCTGCATGACTTTCTTTCGGGTTTACCCTGGCAACCAATGTAGCCATACTCTCCCTTTTGTTGCCAATAAGCCTGTCAATTGCTTTTGTAAACAAGCTAATGAATGGCAGCATGACCACAATGGCAGTAGTATTGAACAATGTATGAAAGGACACCAGGGCAATAAGCGGATCATGAATACCCAAAATATCTACAAGCAGGTGCCTGAATACATTAATAAGGGATAATGCAACGATAGCGGTAATGATATTAATATATACCTGCGACCAGCCAACTTTCTTTTTGATAGCATTGCCGTTTATCGTTCCTAACACCGCCGTAATAGTGGTACCAAGATCGGCACCGATGGCCAGGAACATGCCTTGCTGCAAAGTAATGATGCCCGCCGCAAGAGAAGACAGGAAGATCATCATGGCAGCAGAGCTGGATTGAATAGCAGCAGTAAGCACCACGCCGGCTACAACAAACCAGCCGAACATCAAATGATCCATAAAGCCGAAATCAAAATGCTGAGCAAAAGCAGTAAAACCTGACTTCATAAAATCCAGCCCGAGGAACATAAGACTGAACCCCATAAGAAATTTGCTGAACTGGGCGAGTTTTTCCGTTTTTAGGAAGCTAATGCCCAGGCCGCCAACGGCAATGAAAGGAAGTATCAACTCTTTGATATCGACCTTGAAACCAAGAAGCGATATCAACCACCCGGTTATAGTAGTACCGATATTGGCACCAAACACCATACCGATACCATTTTTCAAACCGATGATACCAGCCCCGGTAAACGACATGACCAGCAAAGAAACCATAGAACTACTCTGTAGCACGGCTGTAACTAATGCGCCCGACAATACGGCCTTAACCGCATTACCGGTATGCTTGCTGAGGAACTTTTTAAATGCCCGCCCTGACAAAGCCTTTAGCGCCTCTTCCAACATATACATGCCAAACAGGAATAAACCCAATCCCGCCAGTAAAGGCCATACTTCTATTTCGGAGTAATTCATCTTACAGCTATAAAGCTATAAAATCCATTTCGATCTTGACATGACGAATGTTACCATCTCATAACCTGCGTAACCGGCATTATTCTGTTTTCCTGTAAAAATCTCCACCGCCACTAATGCGCATATGATTGTTCGAATAAAACTTCACAGTTCGGTAAGAATACAGGTTCAACGACTTACTGGACAGGAAATTCAACATACAATCGTCACTGTAGTAATCTTTCCAAAGCACATCTCCTGCTTTATATTTGTTAGTATTATTATCCTGGACGTATGTGATCGTACCTACACCATTTTCACATTTTACGATCATTCCATTTGTTCCCTTACCAGTATAAGTTTCGTTTTGCAGAATCCAGGTACCATACATCGTTGTCAGGCATATAATACCTGTTGTATCAATATTATGCTCGGTCAATTCGTAATTAGTACATTGCCCTTCCAGAAATTCAATATCTTTTGTCCATTCAATACCTGTCTCACTAACAGCTCTTAGTTTGTGTGTACCAGGTGCCTGCTCAACAGTAAGACTTAGCCCGGCATCGCAGGTAATAGGTGCGTCAGGGTAATATTTTGTTATCTGTCCCATTTTTGTGCTGTCTATGTATACATCTATCTTACCTGCTCCGAGGTTAGAGCGCGTATAAAAAACAACTGCACCTGATGGTGTATCATCTGTAACAACACTGGTGGGTGTTTTAGAGCATTGCATCAGAAGAATGCAACTAAAAAGAAGCGTCGTAAACAACAAGATTTTTTTCATAGGGCAGTTATTGAATCATAAGAATTGAGCTCGCAACATATATACAACACAATAATAACAAATATATTGTAATGCTATTGTCATATCAGGATGACGAAGCATAACCATTAAACTGCCATTGCTTTGATAGCTTCTACCAGAACATCCAACTCATCTTTTGTTGTAAAAATATTGGGTGTGATACGACAACCGTGCACACCTGCATTGTTTATTGCTACTGTATATATCTTATAGTCATCAAACAAGCGCTTAGCCATATCAGCGGGCGAAATAGCTTTTATACCTACGTTGGCAATAGCACATGCGCGCTTAGGGTCTGCAGGCGTGTGCAATATTACATTGGGTATGTCACGCACCTGCTCTGTCCAGTAGCGTTGCAGATAACGGAGGCGAGCTTCTTTTTTCTGCGGGCCCAGGTTGTTATAAAAATCAATGGCATCTTCAATAGTAAGATCGGTAGCTACGGGATGCGTGCCTGTATGATTCAATCGCAGAATATTGTCGTCCTGGCTTTTGTCTTCTGCTAACAGCGGCCATATCTTTTTTATGTGCTCTTTCTTTACATAAAGCATGCCCGCCCCCAACGGCACACTCAGCCACTTATGCAGGCTGCAACCATAAAAGTCGGCATGCAGGTCAGGCACTTTAAAATCAAGGTGAGCAAAAGTATGGGCTCCATCTACCATCACCAGTACTCCGTGCTTATGTGCCATATCGCAGATCTTTTGCACCGGTAGTATATGTCCTGTAATATTGATCATGTGGCAAATCATCAGCAGCCTGGTCTTTTTCGTAATGGCCTTTTCGTACAAACTAACGATCTCGTCATCGTTTTCGGGATGTTGGGGTACAGACAATACTTTATTCACTACTCCATAACGCTCACTTACCTGTCGAAACATGTTTAACATTGCACCATAATCCTGTTCGGCCATAATAGCCTCATCACCACGTTTCCAATCAAGGCCTGCGATGATCATATCCAGGCTTTCCGTAGTATTCCGGGTAATGATAAGTTCTTCAGAACTACAACCTGCCAACTGCGCCAGTTTAGATGTCACACGTTTCTTGTTACCTGCCTGCATTGTACGCATGTAGAATGCGCCCAGCTTATTCACATCGCGGATATGTTGCAGGTATCGTTCCTGTATAGGCAGGGGCATAATGTTATAGTAGCCACTCTCCAGGTTGATGTATTCTTTTTTCAGGTTATACTCCCCTCGCACAGCAGTCCAGAATTCGTCGTCTTTTGCTAACTCATCAACAGGCAAATTTGCTGCCTGATCTAACATGCGCCCGAGCGCTGAAAAACTAAGAAAGCTATTCAGCCCGATGAGGGACGAGGCTTTTAAAAAATCACGCTTGTTCATCATTGCCGCTTTAAACAATTAAAGTTAATGAACAGATATGGTAAGAAGTAACAAAAAGAAAGCCCCTTTCGGGGCTTTCCTGTTTTCATGTATGAAATGATCAGCGTCTCGGGAAGGTGATCGGCTGTACTCTTCTCATAGGTTTTGATGGTTCAGTAGTTTCTTCTTCTTCAGCCATTTTAGCGGCAGGTGCTGCCTGCATCATGGCTTGTGGTTGTTTTGTAGTATATGCACTTGCAAACAGTCCGGCCTGCTCACCTTTCCAGTCATAGAAATTCTGTAGTGAGATAGCCAGTTGAAGGCTAAAGTCCATAGAATGTGCTTCCGGAGTAAACGGAGTGCCGCAAGGCAGGTTCCTGAACCACTCCATCCAGCAATCAGATCCCGGAGGGCATGCATTTTTCAGTGAATCGTTGAACAGCGGGCTCATTACCGCATACTGCGGATATTCGGCAGTAGAGTGACAACTGAAGCATGAACTCATCGGGTTATCAACAGGGCCATTCAGCCTGCTGTTCCATCCCAGGTGCGTAGGTGGCAATTCATTAGCATCAGGATTAATAATTGTCTCCTTCAGGTCAGGATTGATGATTGTTTTGGTAGGCTTAGGGTTAGATGCGTTAGTGTTGTTCTCCGGATCATCGCCCCACATAATACCCACCGGTATCAGGTTATCCCATGGATCAGGTTTATTAAGCTCTCCATTGTACATAAAGTTACCTAATACCCATCCTGTTGGCGAACGGTCGTCACGGACCATAACATCCATCTGGATAAGCACAACCGGGTGAACTGCCCTGTAAGCGGCAGGGTTGGGTTTATACATATCATTAAAGTTGCGCACCACATACCCATCCCACCATATACCATTTACAAGGTAAGGTACCTGGCTTACGGCCTGCTCTTTGGTAAGTGTTACAAACAACAATTTGAACAGTACAGCACCCTGTTTGAAAGCAACATCTTTTTTATGATCAGGAGCATAGTGGTTCTTCCAAACCTGCCCGATGGTATAACCGCCAATGTCATTATAAAAACCAACTGCAACAGCACCAGACGAGTCTGTAGACTGGTTGGGGCCTAACTGGTAAGGCTGTACCGGTGCCTCTTGTGTCAGCCCGTGTATCCCTTCTCGACCGTTATTGCCATAATGCTGCCATGGCATATGATACCATGCGCGTTTGTTGTTATATTCAACCCTGAAATCAACATCTGTATTACCTTCAAAACAATACTGTTGCACCTGTTCCAGGTATTTCCTCCAGTCTGTTTTAAAATCTGTCTGGAAGAAATCCGGCAAAGGGTCTTTGGGCATCTTGTCCGGGTAATCCTGGCTGAGTTTGAATATGGGGCCATGGTATACATCAGGAGATAGCATATACCCGAAATCAGGGAATGGGGCCTGGTCTTCAGTAAATTCAGATGAGTTTTTTTCCAGTTTGTTGTTATTCGGATTATTATCGCTCGCTGTTCTGTTACAGCTGATGATAATACCCAATGCACACACAACCGTAATCGTAATTAGCTTTTTCATGTTCTATTGTTTGTTTAAAGTTATAAGACAATAATCCGACAGGGTTTAAACAGAATATGTAAAGGTAGAATGTTGACATTTCAGAAAAAACGGGAAAAACACCCTTTTTTTTGTTGGTCAAAGACCCTACTTTACTCTTTCATCAAAAACTTACATCACGTAAAATGGAAAACAAGACCAAACGTACACCTGTGATATTTAACCACAGTGCAGCAATAGACGACTTTGTAGCAACTGCAGTGCTACTCACCATGCCTAATATAGAACTCCAGGGAATTGTTGTGACCAATGCTGATTGCATAGCTACACCGGCCATGAACACATCCTGGCGCGTATCGCAATTTTTTGGCATAGAGCATATACCCCTTACGCTCAGTGATGCGAGGGGGTGGAATTCCTTTCCATGGGAGTACAGGGCCGACTGTATCAACATGGGTACAATAGACATATTGAAACCTTTCAGCGATAACAAAAGCTGGCCACCTTACCCTTCGGGTGAGGCTATGATGACGGACCTGCTGATAAAAGCTATAGAAAAGAAAGACCCCGTAACCATATTATGTACAGGACCGGTTACTACTATTACCAACCTGGTGAGTAACAACCCGACGTTACTCGAAGGTATCAATGAAATAGTATGGATGGGAGGTGCTGTAGATGTACCCGGTAACCTTGACCCGGCTACTATACCTGCTGCAATAGCCAATAAACATGCGGAGTGGAACGCTTTCTGGGACCCATTTGCAGTTGACATCATGTTCAGGCTGTTTGAAAAGGTTCGCGTTTTCCCGCTGGACATTACGGACCAGGCAAAGATAACTCCCGAATTCAAAGCAAGGCTATTGGCGCAATCTGAATATCCCTATTCAAAATTTGTTTACCAGGCATACGACCTGGTGAAAGATCAACCTTTTTATGAAATGTGGAATACATGCGCAACAGTATTTCTATCCGGAAGAACAGATATATATGCAGAGCCTGAAACGACACCGCTTGATATAGTTTTATGGGGTTTTGAACAGGGATGGATCAGGCGAACTGATAAGCCAACCATGCACCCGCAACTTGTATACCAGAATTTCTCTAACAGCGATAACTTTTATGATTATGTGTTAGAGCAACTGAAACGATAAAAAAGGGGGACAGAATATTCTGTCCCCCTTTTTTATTATTGAAGCAAACTATCTTTTATTGTATCAGCATTTTTTGTGTGTTGCTGCCGTTTGCAGAATTGATACTCATAAAGTACATACCGCTGTTCAGAGATGATACATCCACTGTTGTATTTGCATTCATGCTTACCTGTGCAGCATATACTTTTTTACCTGTCACATCAGATATTACAACAGTAGCTACATTTTGTGTATAAGTGCCCCAGTTTATGTTCACTACATTGTGAGCCGGGTTAGGGTAAACCGACAGGTCCAGCGTTTTTCCTGATACGTTAGCAACAGACGTTGTAACCAAAGTAATGGTCTTGTTCGTGCTGGAGCGTTCGAAGATGATGCCGTTCATTGTTGTATGCGTAGCGTCTATTGTTATAGAAGCAGGAGTTGTAGCATCGCCCAGGTTTTCAGGGTATACTTTATAAGTGCCAAAAGGCAGATTATCAAAACTGTAATCGCCATTAGCATCTGTAGTAGTGAATTTTATGGGGTTGCTATTGGCATCCATCAACAGTACTGTCATATTAGGTATACCGCTTGATGTTCCTTTGTTAGCCCCCTGCGAAACATTACCACCAATAAAGCCCGGACCGTTTGTTACAGTACCGTAAGCCAGGTATATATGATTACCCATATTGATCGTACCTGTGTGTGTAATAACAGATGCGTTGCTCCACAATACAGGAGAACTCATGAATGTGGAACTGTGATATGTAGGCAGGTAACCTGTACCGCTGGTAGGGCCGTTAAGATGAGCTGCTTTTGTGCGATAGCTGCCGTTTGGCTTTGCTTTAAAATCGTACTGAGCCTGTCCCCAGCCAACTACAATCTGTGAGTCAACAGCAGAAAGGATATTTGTTTGCGAATTGAACACGATGAGCCATACCTTAAAAGTGTCATTCTGATTAGTTTTTGTAGAGTCGCCATAAACAATGCCGCCTATTGAACCTGTCTGTGCAGAAGCAGAAAAGCCTAACAAACAAACCATTGCTATTAGTAAAACGTTCTTCATAAAATTTAGATTTTTTGGTTAAAAAAATAATTATTGAGTACCCGAATACATGACGAAACACTATTACTTATTGTTAGACAAAACCCTAAAAAAATAAAAAAACCGCAAAGGTTGTGCCTTTGCGGTTCAGGATATTGCAGTATTCACAAATTATTATCTGACAATCAACTTCTGTGTAGTATTACCAAAATCTGTAGTTACATTCATGAAGTAGAAGCCTGTTTGCAGACCATCTATTTTTATCAAGGTATTCTGATTCATATTTACCTCTGTCCTGAATGCCCTTTTACCGCTTATATCTGTAATGGTAATATTCGCCTTTTCTTCGGAATATTTGCCCCATGCTATTGTCACTGCGTCTTGTGCCGGATTGGGAGACACCTTAAAGGTGAGGTTGCTTCTATTAACATCTGAAATGCCTGTCGTTAATGGCTTGATCGTCATTTTGCTTTCTGAGCGTTCAAAGTTTGCAGACTGTATAAAGGGATTGCCGGTATTAACATCCAAAACGTACGGAGTCGTAGCATAACCCATGTCTTCAGGGTAAACTTTATAAGTACCTAAAGGTAGACTATGGAACTTGTATTCACCGTTCGCATCGGTAACTGCATATGTGATTACTTTATCATTGGCATCCATCAGTAGTACGTTTACATACTGAATGCCATTAGAGGTCCCCTTGTTGGCGCCCTGTAAGACATTACCACCTATAAACCCGGGTCCACTTACCGGCACCCCCTTACGCATATAGATATCAGCCTGTACTGTACTCTGGGTGTGAACTACAACATAGGCATTACTCCACAACAGACTTGAGTCAGAGTAAGTGGGGATGCTGACAGTGCCGGTGGTAGGATTATTGGTAACAGCAGCTTTCAGGCGGTACTTACCGGCTGTTTTATTAGTGAACGCAAAGTATGTGCGCTCGTATATACTCGACATGCTCAAGGAGTCGACCGCATAAAGGTTATTTGTCGCTGAATCGAATTTTATCAACCAAATCTTATAATCTGCAGATAGAGGTGACAACAGAGTATCTCTCTGAACAAAACCGTATATACCATTGCTTGAGCCTACCTGAACATTTCGGGCTGTTGTATCTGCACATAGTACAGTATTTGTAGCTGTATCTACTACTGTTGTGATCAAGCCAACTGTATAGTTACCATTAATACTGTAGGTATGACTTATATTAGCGTTGCTCATAGAAGAACCGGTAGAACTTCCGTCACCAAAATTCCACTGGTAATACATGTGTTTGCCCCAACCCAGTGAAAGTTGTGAGTTGGCCATAAAACTTGCTGTGAGTGTACTGGTATTCACAGTTGAGGTCATCATATTGCCAAGCCCTTTACATCCATTCAGAGGATATACTGTTATGTTTCGGGTTGCGCTGCAATACCCATTGGAATAATACAATGTAACATAATACTGTCCATACTTTGTATATGTATGAGTGACCGAACTTCCTGTTCCGTAAGACCCATCTCCAAAACTCCAGTTGTATGTCACATTACTGCCACTGGGAGGAGCACTGACCGAAAAAGTAACATTCCCATTATTGGAAGTATCATTGACTGCACTTATGTACACACTACACGGATTGGTAGAATACATATTAACTGCGATCATTGTTGAATCTGCACATATTAAAGACTGGTTTGTAGAATCAACAACCGTGACCACTAATTTCACATTGTAGGTTCCTAAAGATTGGTAAGCATGGTTCACTGAGTTTGATGTTGAATAAACACCATAATTGGTGCTATTCCCGTCGCCCCAATAAATGCTGTGATGCATCTTTTGCACGCCCGACATCTGGGCATTTGTGATATCTAATTTGAGGACTTTGTTAGTGCCGCTGGAAATGTTCGTCCAGTTAACGGTATGACCGCAAGGGGTTTGAGCAAAAGCAGGCTGACATAATATCAAAGCCACCATAAATGCCAAAAGTTTTTTCATAGGTTAATTTTAAGAATGATAAATAGAATTCAGTATTACTAGAAGACATACAAAATGGGAAATTAGTTTGCTATAAGTAAAAAAACCCGTACTGCCAGCAGTACGGGTTGAGTAAGCCACAAAGACTCAGAGCTATTACTATTTAATTATCAGCTTCTGTGTATTACTACCAAAGCCGGTACTTACATTCATGAAATAGAAACCTGTCTGCAGGCCATCTACACTTATCACAGCATTCTGATTCATATTTGTTTGTGTGCTGAATACCCTTTTACCGCTTATATCTGAAATGGTAATATTCGCCATATCGTCAGTATAAACACCCCAACTGATCGTTACTACATCATGTGCAGGATTAGGATATACCTGCAACAACAGTTCTTTATTGTTCACATCAGCAATACCTGTAACCAATGGATTAATGGTCATTTTGCTATTGGAACGTTCAAAATTTACTGCCTGGTGGAAAGGCTTGGCACTTGTCACATTTACAACGTATGGTGTTGTAGCGTAGTTAAGATCTTCAGGATACACCTTGTAGCTTGCTACAGGCAGATTATGAAATTGATAATCGCCGTTGACATCGGTTACCGCGTAGGTAATAATATTGTCGTTAGCATCCATCAACAGGATATTGAGACCTTCAATACCATTTGCTGTTCCTTTATTAGCTCCCTGCAGTACGTTACCGCCGATGAATCCCGGTCCGCTTGTAACAGTACCTTTCTTCATATAAATATGCTTATACAGTGTGCTACCACCATTATGTGCAATCACATTCGCACTGCTCCACAAGAGGCTCGAATCATGATAAGTGGGTACATAACCTGTACCGGATGTCGGGCCATTCAGACGAGCCGCTTTGGTGCGATAGTTGCGTGCGCTCTTATTAGCGAATACATAATAACCAGAGCCTGCCACTACGGCAACATTCTGAGAATCAACTGCAGCCAGTATATTAGTATTTGAATCGAAAGTGATCAGCCATACTTTATAGCTATCCAACTGGCTGGTAGAATCTACCCATATATTACCGGATATGATATTAGGTACATTGATAACGATATTAACACTGTCCATTGTACTGTCAACACAATAAATATTCTGATACGTATACCCGGCAACCAGCTTAATGGTGTAAGCACCCGATGATGAATAAGTGTGTGAAGTATTATTTTTGTTCGTCCTCACTGTGCTTGAGCCATCACCCCAATAATAAGTATATACTGCTGTTATGCCTGAACCAATGTTAGGTGTACTGTTGTTAACCAGCGTAACACTGGCACCACTTGTCGTTTTAGTAAACGCCGCATTTACGCTGCTGCAGTTCAGGGTGGTTCCGAAGCCGGTAATAGAAACAGAGTCCTGCATAGAATCTACGCATGTAATATTATTGGCAGAATCATGTGCTGTGATCTTCAGCCATACAATATAGTTACCATTAGCGGTATAAGTATGCACCTGTGTTGCCTTGCTGGAAGTATAGGTAGTATTACCATCACCCCACTTTATCTCAAATTGGGTAGACAGGTTCATGCCTCCCGTAGGTGTACTGTTATTAGTAAGGCGGCCCTGTGTACCACCGGCCTGGGGAGTAACATACAAAGCTGCGTTTACGTTGTTACAATTCAACGGAGGAACGGTAACACTGATATTGGCTGTAGCTGTATCCAGGCAGCGTATATTATTTACAGAATCCAGCACATCTGAATACAACGTCACCGTATAGGTACCTGAGGCAGTGTATGAATGTTGCTGGTTAGCATTAGTGTTATATGCATAAGTAGTCACATTATCACCCCAATTAATGGTGTAGAATGTATAAATGGTGCTACTTGCGGTAGGTACGCTGCTATTGGTAAGCGTGGCAGTAGCTCCACTGGCACTCAGGCTAATTGCGGCATTTACATTGCTGCAGTTCAATTGTGCATATGTCGGTACGCTGAACACACATACTAACATAAATAGTAGGAATTTTCTCATTGTATTGATTTTTAGCATTTTCCAATATCGTTTTCTACTAACAAGACGCAACGTTGGTACAAAGTGTTAGTACTACATAAAAAAAGCCGTAGAAAAATTCTACGGCTTTGCAATATTAGTATATTTTATCATTTAACAGTAACAACTGAAGTTTTATTATCTGTCATTTTCACCTCTTGTTTAACAGGCGCTTTAGCAGATTCGTGGCTGTTGCCATTCATACTTGCCAGGGTTGGGGCGATAACCAGTGCTACGATAGACATCAGCTTGATCAGGATGTTCATAGAAGGGCCTGATGTATCCTTGAACGGATCACCCACGGTATCACCACTCACAGACGCTTTGTGCGCGTCAGAACCTTTGTAGTGCTTCTCTCCACTGATATCTGCACCTTTCTCAAAAGATTTCTTAGCGTTATCCCAGGCACCACCGGCATTATTCTGGAACATACCCATCAGCACACCACTAACGGTTGCACCTGCCAGCATACCTCCCAGCGCCTCAGGGCCTACCAGAAAACCTACCAACAATGGAGCCAGGATAGTGATAGCACCCGGTAATACCATCTTCTTGATAGAAGCACCGGTAGATATAGCCACGCATTTATCATACTCAGGCTTACCTGTTCCTTCCATAATACCCGGTATCTCGCGGAACTGGCGGCGAACCTCTTCCACCATACTCATAGCAGCCTCACCCACGGCACGTATAGCCAGTGAAGAGAAGATGAAAGGTATCATACCACCTACGAACAACATAGCCAGTACATCAGCCTTGTATATATCGATACCATCAATGCCGGCCACACCTACGTAAGCTGCAAACAAAGCCAATGCTGTAAGTGCAGCAGAAGCGATAGCAAAACCTTTACCGGTTGCAGCAGTTGTGTTACCTACAGCATCCAGCGCATCTGTTTTTTCACGAACTTCTTTAGGCAGTTCACTCATCTCTGCAATACCACCTGCATTATCCGCGATCGGGCCAAATGCATCGATAGCCAGTTGCATAGCCGTTGTTGCCATCATACCGGCAGCAGCGATAGCCACACCATACAGGCCTGCCATAGCGAAAGAGCCCCATATACCACCTGCTAATACCAGTATAGGCAGGAAAGTACTTTCCATACCAATAGCAAGACCACCAATTACGTTAGTAGCGTGTCCTGTAGCAGACTGGCGGATGATGCTGTTTACAGGGCGCTTACCGATAGCGGTGTAGTACTCAGTAATAATACTCATCAGCGCACCTACAGCCAGGCCTATCATGATAGCACCAAATACTTCTGTATTAGAGAATGTGCGACCACGCAGTTCCATGCTCTCAGGCAATATATACATCACCAGGAAATAACATGCAATAGCCGTTAATATCATAGACCCCCAGTTACCCATGTTCAACGCTTTTTGAACCGGGCCGGTACCAACGGCTGTATTTTCAGCAATACGCACAAAGAATGTACCTATTATAGAGAAAACGATACCTATACCTGCAATAAGCATAGGTAACAATATCGGACCAAAACCATTGAAGTTGTCGACAGAAGTAGTTTCACGGCCCAGAACCATCGTAGCCAGAACGGTGGCTACATATGAACCGAACAGGTCGGCACCCATACCGGCAACGTCACCAACGTTGTCACCTACGTTATCTGCAATAGTTGCAGGGTTACGCGGATCATCTTCAGGAATACCTGCTTCTACCTTACCTACCAGGTCAGCACCTACGTCGGCAGCTTTGGTATAGATACCACCACCCACACGGGCAAACAACGCGATACTTTCAGCACCCAGTGAGAAACCGGTCAGCACCTCGATGGTTCTTTCCATTTCCTCGCTGCTTACACTTGCCTCTGGTGCGAAGATCATTTTCAGTATAATGAATAAGCTACCCAGGCCCAATACAGCCAGGCCGGCAACACCCATCCCCATCACAGCACCACCGTTGAATGATACTGCCAGTGCTTTACTGAAACTAGTACGTGCAGCATTAGCTGTACGTACATTTGCCTTAGTAGCTATTCGCATACCAATAAAACCTGCCAGCGCAGAAAATACAGCACCGATAACGAACGCCAGTGCGATAGCAGGGCTTGATTTGGGGTTGCTGGAACCCATGAAAGCAAGCAACAGGCCAGCTATCACTACGAAGTAGATCATCACCCTGTATTCAGCTTTCAGAAATGCCATAGCACCTTCGGCAATGTGTTTGGCTATATCTTTCATGCGGTCTGTACCTGCATCCTGACTGCTCACCCATGAGCTTTTAACTACTGTGAACAACAGTGCCAGCAATCCAAAAGCCGGTACGAGGTAAAACATTTCCATATATATATTATGTTATTTAAATTAAGGGTGCAAATATAGCAGTTCGGGCATTAAAAACATAGGTTTTAATCATGATGTTATACAGCCATGGTAAATAGTAGCCTTTTGTTTATAGTCAATTAACAATTAATCTATTATCTTTAGTCCGAACAAAGAAACACATTACAAAATATTGGCAACCCAGGACTACAGGAAATTATCTGATGAGGAGCTGGTCCTCCGTTATGCTGAGCGCAACGAGCATCTCGCCTTTGCGAGCCTGTTCGACCGTTATTCGCACCTGGTGTACGGTGTTTGCCTGAAATACCTGAAAGATGTAGAAGCTGCCAAAGATGCCAACCAGCAAATATTCATCAAACTACTGGAAGAGCTTAAGAAGCATAATATAACACATTTTAAATCCTGGCTATATAAAGTGGCGCAAAACCACTGTTATATGATATTGCGTAAAAACAACCCGGTTGTAGATAAAGAAGTGCCTCTTGAAAATATGGAATTTGAGGATGAATGGCATCAAAAGGTAAAAGAAGAGCAATTTCTGAACGAACTGGAAGCAGCCATACAGGAACTGAGCAAAGAACAGCGTATATGTATACGTTATTTCTATCTGCAAAAGATGAGTTATGCTGAAGTGGCGCGACAGGCCAATTATGACCTGAATACTGTAAAAAGCGCCATACAGAACGGAAAAAGGAACCTGAAAATAAAATTAGCGGGACTGTTGGAAGAAAAGAAACATGAGTAAAGAGCAGTTGAAACATATTTTTGAGCCCAGCGCCTGCCTTAGTCCAAGGCAGTTGAAAGGTTATGCCACCGGCAAAATGGTGCATGAAGAGTGCCATGCCGTAGAGGTACACCTGCTGAGTTGCCCTTTCTGCAGCGACGCACTGGAGGGAATTATGTCTGCGAAGAATCCTGCGGCAATTGCAGGTATGGAAAAGCTGGACGACAGTTTCATTGCGAAACATTTTGGTGTTTCCAACCAGGAAATAAAGCAGGTAACCAAAACAAAACCTGTTATCAAAGCCGGTGCTTACTCTACCGAACCGGAGAAAAAAGAGAAAAAAGCTGTTCATATACCATGGAAACCACTCTCGCTGGCGGCCAGCCTCGTAGTCGCTGTATGCATTATGTGGTTCATGCGTGACAGCATATTCCCCAAAGGAGATAATGACCAACTGGCCGAGCAGGTAACTGTAACTCCTGAGCCGGAACCGGAAGTTGTATACCGCCCATTAGAAGACAGCAATGCAGTTGCTATGGGAGACACTGTAGCCACACCTGCACAGGATGCGATAGCAGATATTGTTGAACCGGGAGTGGAAACTGCCACTGAGATGGCTACAGAAGCAAAACCGGAAAAATTGGTTGCAGTACCATCAAAAGACTCAATAGCCAAAGCATTGGCTGCTAAAAAAGAAGCCGATAAAAAACTGGCTGAAACAAAACTGGCTGCAGCTAAAAAAGCTGAAGAAGATAAAAAGAAACTTGTAGCTACAGTTGACAAACCCGTAAACACAAAGACCTCACTGGTCGCAGACGAACCTGCAAGAGCAGGCAACAGTTATGGCCCAACGGTAACCAGCGAGTATAGTAGCAAAAATACAACACAACCGAAAGCCGCAGAAACAGCAGAACCCGAAAAAAAGAAAATCGAACTGGGTACAGCACGTAGCGGTATACCAAAAGGAGACGAAGCATTTAATGAAGGCAAGTATAAAAAGGCACTTAAACTTTACCAGAAGGTTATGTACGACCCTGAGTCTAACCAGAAAGATGCCGCAACATTCATGGCTGCCAAATGCCACATAGCTATGGATGAAAAAATGCAGGCACGCACTTTGCTCAACAGCCTGATACAGGAAAACTCCACCAAAAAAGGCGAAGCACAGTCCTTACTTAACCAGGTGGGCGAATAAGCAGTACGGACTAAATTTACCTACCTTTATCTCAGCATATGGGGAGACGTTTGTTCAAATATTTTCTGGTAGCGATACTACTGCTTATCATACTGGTGTTTGGTATTGATGCTTATGTCTCTTATTCTGTAAAAAAACAGATACATGATAATATCCGCACCATACAGCACGCCAAAGTGGGTTTAGTACTGGGCACATCAAAATATGTAGCTACCGGGCGCATCAACCTCTATTATAAATACAGGATAGAGGCTGCAGTTAAACTATACAAAGCAGGCAAAATAGATTTCATACTTGTAAGTGGCGATAACCGTAAGATGAACTACAATGAACCTGCTACCATGAAAAAAGACCTTATAGCCGCAGGCGTACCCGAAAGCAGGATATTCCTGGATTATGCCGGTTTCCGTACGCTGGACAGTGTAGTAAGAAGTAACGCCGTTTTTGGCACAGATGGCGCTATTATTATCTCGCAACGTTTTCATAACGAGCGTGCTTTATTTATTGCCAACAGCAGAGGCATAAAAGCCATAGCATATAATGCACAAGACCCACCCGCAAAATTCCAGGTAAAAGTGATGATACGCGAAAAGCTGGCACGTGTAAAGATGTTACTGGACCTGCTGCTGAACAAACAACCAAGGTTTTTCGGAGATAAGATAGATATAGAAGATAACACAGACGGGCACCCTGACCTAAATAAGAACGGCACCGCGATACTAAATATAAGCATCAGTAGCAAGAACCGTTCCATTGACTCCGCCACTTATAATGGCATATGCGGTACATGGACAATGGATAGCCTTACCGCATCAAAATTACTCAACCACTTCAAACCGATTGACGGGCAACAATGGCATTATTTCTATGACGTATTACCCTGCGAGGTATCAGGCAGGTTAAAAACCGGAGATACTGAATATGCTTTCAGCATTAATGCAGGATCGTACCTGGTACTGTACAACCAGCAAACCAACTTTTATTATGGTTATGTCGGTGATAGTTGTAAGAAATACTTCCTTTCACCGCCTGCCACACTTGAGGAATTGGAATAAAAAAGCGGATACCCTAAGGTACCCGCTTGCATATCTTCTGTTCAGTTATTAAGCTGTTTCATCTTCTACAGTAGCATCGGGCGCGTTCTTTTTCACGCTCTCAATACCATTTTCCATGCCCGACTTATCCTCATACATCTGGCTGGTGCCTATTACCTGGCCATTACCGGCTTTCAGGTTAAAGTATTGTTTACCGTTCTTTGCTTCCAGCCTTTCGTAACGTTTATCTTCCGAAGCATTCTTCTTAACGCTTTCAATTCCATTATCGCATGCAGCCCTGGTGGTATAGCCTTCGCTGCTCAGTATCACCTGCCCGTTGCCGGCTTTCAGGTTAAACTGGAATTCTCCGTTCTTACGGGTACTTACTACAAATTTTCCCATCTCTTTATTTTTAGTTTCACAATTACTATACCGTTAAAATAATAAAAGCCGCCATTTTGTACAAATAGCGGCTTCTTATTATTACGTTAATTCGGTGTATTATGCATTGATACCACCACTTACTTCTATACGCTGTGCATTGATCCATTTGGCATCATCACTGCATAGGAAAGCTACTACACTGCCAATATCATCTGCCTGCCCTACCCTTCCTAAAGGTGATTGACCGCTGAGGAATGCTTTCATCTGTAGATTATTGCGTATTGCAGCCCCATTAAAGTCTGTTTCTATTGGCCCGGGTGCAACTACATTGGCCCGTATACCTCTCTCGCCTACCTCTTTGGCTACGTATTTTGTAAAAGTTTCCACGGCTGATTTCAGTGAAGAATAAACAGAATATCCCGGCACGCAGAACCTTGTAGTACCTGATGAGATATTAATAATACAACCGTTATCATTCATATTTGGCAATGACTTTTGTGTCAGGAAATAAACGCCTTTAAAATGCGTGTTCATTAGCCTGTCAAAGGCATCTTCAGTAACCTGTGCAATGGGTATAGTAGTCCCCATACCCGCGTTATTGATGAGAAAATCAAATTTATCAGTATTCCATACCGATCTTAATATACTGCTCACCTTGCCCAGGAAAGCATCAAAAGACGCGACATCAGCAACATCCAGCATCAGGGTAGCAGCTTCGCCACCCATTGCTTTTATTTCCATGACCACATCGTCAGCCATAGTCTTATTGGCCTTGTAGGTTAGTATTACGTCTACTCCTTTCTTTGCCAATGCAATAGCCATGTCTTTACCTAGTCCGCGGCTACCGCCTGTTACTAATGCTATTTTGTTCATCGTAATTGTTTTTTTAATCCAAGATCACAAATGTGGGCATATTATTTTGCCTGAACACGGTGTTTAGTTCAGATTTTTTGTTCTGTTCATTATCCTGAACTGTTTCGGCGTTACACCTTCATAACTTTTAAAGAATTTTGAGAAATTGGATGGATCATACATCAGGTGGCGGGCAACAGATGCAATAGAATCATCCGTCTCCAGTATCAATTCACGAGATATTTTCATCAGCCGCTCTTCATACATACTACAAGGCGAATCCCCTGTTAACTCGTGAATAGTATTACTCAGGTGGCGGGGATGAATGAACAGCGCCTGTGCAAAATCCTCAATTTTCAAGGTGTCTTCTGCCATACCTGTCTTTAGCTCTGCAATATGTGTATCCAGCAGTTGCAGGTACCGGTTGTAAATCTCCTGCTTTCTTGTAGTAGGTTGTGTATCTGTCAGTGCCATGAAAGTCCCGTTTATTGATATTCAAAAATAACAAACCTCCATATAGGCAGGTAACTGTTAGTATTTATAGCAGTATAGCCAATCATTACATTTTTATATATCCCCCGCTATGCGTTAGGGTGCTTATGCCAACTTATTTGTATTTTCAGGCCTTATATTCAGGCTAATTATGAGGAATTTACTGCTGCTGGTCTTGATTGTCATCATTCCGGCAAGTTTACACGCACAAAACGACAACGAATACCGCTCAACGAAAAACAAGATGTACTGGCAGAACCGCAAGCCGGATGCCGCATACTGGCAGCAGGATGTACATTATACCATAGACGCAAGGATAGATGAAGAAAAGCACACGATAAATGCGGGCGAAAAGCTTGAATATTGGAACAACTCACCGGACACACTGCAATATGTATATTTTCACCTGTGGCAGAATGCTTTTGTAAAAGGCTCGTACCTGCACAGGCTGGAAATTGCCAACAAGGTGAAACCAAAACTAGGCGAATATGAGCAGGAAGGCCTGGGTTGCGTGGTAGAAGAAATAGAGGTTGATGGCCAGAATGTAGAACTGGATCTGGACAATACGATACTAAAAGTTTACCTGCCCAAACCTCTGCTGCCGGGTGGCAAAACTACTTTCACCATGAAGTTCACTACTTACTGGGACAACGGCGATACCCGACGACGCATGAAAATGTACGATGCCTGGGGCGCTATGCACTACAACGGTGTACAATGGTTCCCTAAAATGTGCGTGTACGACCGTAAGTTTGGCTGGGATACCTACCAGCACCTGAATAAAGAATTTTACGGCGACTTCGGACAATACGATGTGTCACTCAATTTTCCATCGAATTATGTAGTAGAGGCAACAGGAGCGATACAAAACCGCAAAGAAGTGTTACCCGAAGAACTGCGCGAAAAACTGGACGTGAAAAACTTCAAAGACAAAAAGTGGAACGAAGCTCCCTCTATCATAACTCCCTATAAAAAAGGTGAACGTAAAACATGGAAGTTCAAAGCCATCAACGTACACGACTTTGCCTTTACAGCCGACCCATCGTACCGTATCAATACGGAATACTGGAACGGTATTGAGTGCGTAGGATTGGTTCAAGAGCCTCATGCACGTGGCTGGCAGACATCGGCCAGCTATGTGGCGCAGATCATTAAAACCTTTTCTGAAGACTTCGGTAAATATCAATATCCTAAAATGGTAGCTGCAGATGCTGCTGACGGAATGGAATACCCCATGCTGACACTTGATGGCGGCAGTAGCCCGGGCTATAAGGGATTGCTGGTACATGAGATAGGACACAACTGGTTTTATGGCATGGTGGGTAATAATGAAACATACCGTGCATCACTGGACGAAGGTTTTACTCAATTTCTTACCGCATGGGGGCTAACACGGCTGGAGGGTGATACCATTTCAAAGAAGCCTGAAAAACTACGCTCAAAACTGGCTTATTACCCCGGCACTTACCGCGACCTGCGCGTGTACACACGCTATATTTATGATGCGCTGAATGGCGATGATATGCCGCTGAATACACACTCAAACGACTTTGGCAATGCATTGCACCACGAGAATGGCTACGGGCTGGTATACTACAAAACAGCGACTATGCTGTATAACCTGCAATACACCTTAGGCGACAGCCTGTTCTCTCATGCTATGAAGAACTACTTTAAACAATGGCGCTTTGCACATCCTTACTTCGACGATTTCCGCACATCAATAATACAGTATACTCATGTTGACCTGAACTGGTTCTTTGACCAATGGCTGGAAACAACCAAACGCCTGGATTATGGCATAAAAGGTATAAGGAAAATTGAAGGTAATGACAGTTTCTCGATCCGTTTCGTCCGCAACGGGGAGATGCAGATGCCGATAGACTTTACAGTAACCGCAAAAGATGGCAGCAAACACAGCTACCATATACCCAACACGTGGTTTGAGAAAGAGACGGACGCAATAATACTGGACAAATGGTATGGCTGGGGCAATTGGGACAAGACCTACGATGCGCATGTGCAGATACCTTCGGGTATAAAGAACGTGCAGATAGACACGTCAAACAGGCTGGCGGATATGTATGCAATAGACAACTATAAAAGTCGCCACATGCCGCTATCTCCCAAATCAACCATTCTTAAGCCCGACGTAGGTGCAGCGAGTCCACTGGACAGGCATCATAACCATGCCTACCTGCGACCGGACCTGTGGTGGAACCCTGTAGACGGCTTTAAAGCAGGCATACACATGGAAGGTGATTATATGCATACGATGCACAAAGTAAGCGCTTCCTTATGGTGGAATACCCATATACTGCAATACGGACAATACCAGAGTTACGACAACGAAGGTTGGTACGACAGGTATGTTCCCCTGAACTATAATATCAGTTACGAATCTCCGATAACCAGGTTCTACCCCAAACTACAGGTACATGTGAAAAGCAAACTGCTGGACGGACTGTGGTATCACCGCGGGGGGCTGAGCTGGGAAGTAAATAAAAGAAACACACTGAGTTTTTATGCACAAACCATGTGGCGCAGCCTGAATTTTGATATAGACTACCTGATTTACAACAATGAATGGAGCAGCATGCGTGCAAGGCCTAATTCGTCATTGAACATGTCATGGCAGCACGACTTCAAATACATAGGTGGCTCAGGGTATTTCAATCTGTCGGCAAGAGCACCCTTCCTTACCGGCAACAACAGTTTTAACTACAGCTACCTGCAACTGAAAGTACAGAACTACAACAGGCTGGACAAGCTGGACATCCGCACAAGGCTCTTCGGCCGTTATGGAACGGGTAATATTATACCGTACGAAAGTGCTTTGTGGCTATCCGGAGCTAATCCTGAAGAGATGATGGATAATAAATATACCCGCAACAATGCTGTAGTACCGGACGAGTGGCGCGGTATGTCTAAATACGAGACCAACCATTTCCAGGCAGGTGGCGGAATGAACCTGCGCGGCTATGCCGGGTACCTGGTAGCAGAACAAAGGAAGGGTACCGTACTTGTAGGCTATAAAGGCCGTAGCGGCGTGGCTGCCAATGTAGAAGTAGGTTTTGACAAGTACATACCTTTCAGGCCGAAATTCACACGCAAATGGCTGAGCGTAGACCTGTATGCATTTGCAGATGCAGGTATGATAGAACTAAGCTATGCAGGCAATCTGGCCAATTACTGGGATGCAACACCTACCACGCAATGGAGCGGCATTCGTGCCGATGCCGGATTAGGAATGGCTATGACCATAAAAAGATGGTGGCACTTTACTAAAGCGCACCCGCTCACGTTGAGGTTTGATGTACCTGCCTTCCTGAACAGGCCACCGAATGCCAATCCCGACTATTTCGGGTTCAGGTATGTTGTAGGTATCAACAGGGCCTTTTAAGCACAGCTGCTAGCATATAACTAACGATGCCCGGTAGCATAGCTATCGGGCATTTAATATTTAACTATTTGCTGTATGTGGCTGGTAGTCTCTGTTTTGAATACCAGGTTATAAATACCTGAAAGCAGATCTTTAATATCTAATGTAAGTTTGTCATTGGGTTGCATGTAGGTCTCGCAATATATCTTGCCTTTCATGTCCACAAGCATCAAAAGACACTCTTCGTTTTCTTTGTTCTTAATACTGATCATTAGTCGTTTGTCGTATCGTTTTTTTAAAACTTGTTTAGAAATAAAACACCCCCGAGGCGAACAAGTCCGCCTGTTTGTAATGTGATCAATTCTTTTGGGGTGAATCACTTCTGCAACGTTTCTCTCTGCCTCGTAATTCCTGAAATAACAAAGGTGCTACGGTTGTTTCCGGCACCTTTATTAGTGTAAAGTTAAGACTTTCTTAACTATAATAAAAATATATACTTATGCTAATACGAACTTAATATCCTCGCCCTGCTTTCTTATCCATATAATTCATGAAGGCCTTATTAGCTACGCGGTTACCACCCCTGGTAGGATAATTACCGGTAAAGTACCAATCGCCTGTATTATGAGGGCAAGCATCTTTTAACCCTTCTATTGACTGGTAGATGATGTCTACCTCAGCATGCACGTCCTCGTGTTTCAGCATCTGTGCTATCTTATCGCTTATCTCCTCGGCAGTGAACGGCTCATATATCTCTTTCACAAAGTTCTGATCGTCCAGCGTGCCGTTGTCCAGTGCTACTTTACACTTATCATACACCTCGTCCAGCTTGCTTTCCATTCCCTTGTCCTTCAACAACTCCACTGCAGCACGGAAGGCGATGAAATCTCCCATCTTACTCATGTCTATACCATAGCAGTCAGGATAGCGTATTTGCGGAGCTGATGACACTATGATGATGCGCTTAGGCTTCAGCCTGTCCAGCATCTTGATGATACTTTCTTTCAGCGTTGTACCACGAACTATTGAGTCATCTATCACCACCAATGTATCCACACCATCTTGCACTGTACCGTATGTGATGTCGTACACGTGCTGTACCATTTCGTCACGCGCAGAATCTTCGGTGATGAAGGTGCGCATCTTCACATCCTTGATAGCTATCTTCTCTATACGAACCCTACGACCGATAAGTTCCAGCATTTCCTCTTCGGTCATCTCGCTGCCGCGAGCTTGTATCTTGTGTAGCTTACTTTCGTTGAGATAATCTTCCAAACCTTTTATCAATCCGTAAAAGGCGGTCTCTGCGGTGTTCGGTATAAATGATACGATAGTATGTTTCAGGTCATTGTCCAACGCTTCCAACACCTTACCTGCAAGATTGCGGCCCAGCTGCATACGCTCTCTGTATATATCCGCATCGCTACCACGGCTGAAGTATATACGCTCGAAGCTACAGGCTGTCTTCTCACGCTCCTCAAGTATCTGTACATCTTTGAAAGTACCATCTGACTTTGTGATAACGGCATGCCCGGGTGTCAATTCCTTCACTGATTCAAAAGGCACGTTGAATGATGTCATAATTGCCGGGCGTTCAGACGCCCACAACCACTATTTCGTCATCCTTATAATAATAGGCTGGTCTGATGCCATTAGCATCCCTCAGCACAAAGCTGTCGCCATTACCTACCAGGCCTCCGCACACAAAACCACCATCGAAAGTGTGCAGCTGCTTTTTTCAATGCAGCTTCCAGGTTCAGTGACTGAGGGTTGGCCTCGTCTTCCAGTTTGATATAGTGCTGCACGGTATCTATCATTGCCCCAAGGTCACTCTCGCGTATCGTGTCGCTGGGGTGCTCATGCAGCAATTCGAACAATTCGTCCGTATTTACCAGGTTGAAGTTACCCGCCATTACCAGGTTGCGTGTCGGGTTGATGTCCGGCTTGATGAACGGGTGGCAAAACTCTACATTATTCCTTCCCTGTGTACCGTAACGCAGGTGTCCCATCATCACTTCTCCCATAAAGCGCATATAGCCCTTAAGCAATCCCGGGTGATTGCGGATATTGGGGAACATCTTTTCCAGCCCTTCTGTTTCGGCATGCACCTCTTCAAACACGCGTTTTATAGCCCCGGCGCCATTCAGGCGCAGGCGGTGCATAAATTGGTATCCCGGTTCTACATTCAATTTAACAGTGGCAATACCAGCCCCATCCTGGCCACGATTGTGCTGCTTTTCCATAAGCAGGTACAATTTGTTCAGGCCGTAAAAAGCTGTTCCGTATTTGCGGTGGTAAAATGCCAGTGGTTTCAGCAGGCGAATGTATGCCAGCCCGCATTCGTGACGTATCGCATCAGACATGAGGCTGCAAAGATACTAAGGTTTCAGAAGTTTTAAACTCTTCTTTAAATTGTTTTTGATAATGGGCAGATTGCAATCCATTTCTATTGATATGCAGGTCAAAATAGGTGGTCAGGAATAATGCCGCGCCGAATGTCAGGATTATGGCTGATGAGGTCTTTTGCAGGTACATGACACGACGGAGCGTCAGCTTGCGGCGTATCGCATCGGCCAGGAAAACCTTACAAAAGTCAATACCCAGCACCAGCGACAGGCATACCGAGAACATCACGAGCCTGTACCAGCCCGAAGTATTGGCGGTGGCTGAGACAGAACCCAGCCAGATAATGATAACAGCGGGGTTGATAGTGTTAATAAGGAAACCGCTGGTCCATATCCTCACATAATCGGTATTACTGATATTAAGCTTAGTTGCAGATGGGCGTACCGGCCTGTATTTACCCACCAGCCCGGCCACACCTACCACTATCAGTATCACTGCCCCTCCGTAGGCTATTTCCTTAGAGTACTCATGCAGCACCTCCAGCCATGACGCGGCAAGATTAGCAACGGTCACATACAATATATCACTGATAGAAACACCCAGGATAAAGGCTATACCCGCCCGATAGCTGTGGTTGAGGCTATATTTTAGTATGGCGAATAACGTGGGGCCCACCGAGATCGCCAGGAATAATCCCAGTGCAGTGCCTTTCAATAATGCGTCCCACAAGTGCATATTACAAGATAAAGAAGAAAATGGATAATCACCTCAAAACTATGGCTGTAATAATAGTCTACTGGTTATGAGTTATTAATTAACCAAACATTAAGTTTGCGTTCGTCTCCACCGGTATTTTCTATGGTCACCTTTAAATGCGGATAAGGTAATAATCCGGGAGCCTGTTCAGGCCACTCAACTATCGAATAGGCTTCTTTCTGTAACAGGCAATCCTCCACTCCTGCCTGTACAGCTTCCTCTTCGTCTTTCAGGCGGTACCAGTCCATATGATAAATAGTCCGCTCTGTACCATTATCATCAAAACTATAATGATTGATGAGCGCGAATGTGGGGCTGCTGACATCATCCTGCACGCCCAATTCGTCGCATAAGGCATGTATGAGTGTTGTTTTACCTGCTCCCATCTGGCCACTCAATGCCCATACCTTATAATGATGAGCACATTCCCACAACTTATGGGCCGCATTTCGGATATTCGATAAAGAATAGGAAATTTGTAGTATCGGATCTTGTTCCATCAGCAGGCAAAGATATGATGCCTGAAACTCAAAAAAAATGGAAAAAACATATTCCACTACCGTACAGGGTATGACCTGTGGCAATTGTGCGTTGACTATTTCTAAGGTCTTAGAAAAAAAAGGTGCAAAGAATATATCTGCGAACGCAGCATCAGGCGATGTCAGTTTTACAATGGTAGAAGAAACTGACGTAAATAAAGTATATGACGCCATAGACGACCTGGGGTATACTGTAGTCAGGGATACGGATGAAAATGCACATCAGCACCATGCCAGTCACGCTGACCACTCAGACCTGTATCTTATCATTTGTGCTGTTTTCACCCTACCCCTGCTGGCACATATGTTTACGGATTGGCACCTCCTGCACAACCCGTGGGTACAGTTGGTACTGGCTACTCCGGTATTTGCTATTGGTGTGAAACATTTTGGCGTAAGTGCTATACGTTCATTAAAGCATGGCATACCTAATATGGATGTGCTGGTAATAATAGGAGCAACAGCAGCATATGTATATTCACTTATCGGCATGTTCATCTATACAGAGCATGTACACGACTACCTGTTCTTCGAAACGGCTGCATCTATCATCACCTTGGTGATGTTCGGCAACTGGCTGGAACATAAGACCGTCAAATCTACAACTGCCGCAATAGACGCGCTGGTACAACTGCAACCTCAAAAAGCACGCATTGTATTTACTGACAGTATAGGCAAGGAAACCATATCTGAGATAGACAGCAAGTTTGTACGCGCAGGAGATGTTGTGCTGGTAAACAATGGAGACAGTATTCCTGTAGATGGTATAATAGTCAAAGGTGAAGCACAGATCGACGAACACATGATAACCGGAGAAAGCCTGCCGGTGCATAAATATGTAGATGATGAAGTAGTGGGCGGCACGGTATTGCTGGAAGGACATATACGCGTCAAAGCTACTGCCGTCGGCAGCCAGTCGGTATTATCCAATATCATCAGGATGGTACGCGAGGCGCAGGGACAGAAACCACCCCTGCAAAAACTGGCAGATAAGATAAGTGCTGTTTTTGTGCCTGTCGTCCTGGCTATTGCAGTACTCACGTTAGTAGTCAGTTATTTCTTCTTCGACGTAACATTTCAAAATGCCATGATGCGCTCTATTGCTGTTATGGTCATATCCTGTCCCTGTGCTATGGGGCTGGCAACGCCTGCAGCTGTTGCTGTCGGGTTGGGACGTTCAGCACGTAATGGCATACTCATCAAAGGCGGTGATACTTTGCAGAACCTGAAAACAGTGAAGCAGATCGTATTTGACAAGACAGGAACACTAACCACCGGTAAACTGCAGATCGATTCATTCAAAGCGAACAGTATTGATAACGAAACTTTCCGGTCAGTGGTTGCTTCAATAGAGAAGCATTCATCACACCCTATAGCAAAGTCAGTGAGCACACAATGGGGTAATGCCCCGGACATTCCTTTCAGCCATGTAGAAGAAATAAAAGGAAAAGGAGTTGAAGCCACGGACGAAGCAGGAAACAAATGGCAACTAGGTTCTGAGATATGGTTGCATGCTAATAAAGAGCAGGACAAGGGCTATGATATGTACCTGTATAAAAACGGGGAATATACCGGGGCTATCCGCATATCAGATGCATTGAGAGAAGATGCGAAGGAGACCATCAGCAGTCTGAAAGAAATGGGCTATACAACTATACTACTGAGTGGTGATAAAAAAGCCAAATGCGAGCATATTGCCTCACAACTGGGCATCGACCAGGTGTATGCAGAACATTCACCTGAACAGAAAAATGCCCGCCTGGACGAATTGCTGAAAACCGCTCCGACAGCAATGGTAGGCGATGGTATCAATGATGCCCCTGCCCTTGCCAAAGCTACAGTAGGCATATCACTGAGCGAATCCACACAAATAGCCATCCAGTCTGCCAATGTCATATTGTCCAATAACCAGTTAAGTACACTTCCGCTGGCCATTAATCTGGGCATCTACACTGAACGCACTATTAAGTCGAACCTGTTTTGGGCGTTCATATATAATATCGTAGCAATTCCTGTAGCAGCAATGGGTATGCTGAAACCTACATATGGTGCCGGTATCATGGCACTGAGCGATGTAGTGCTGATACTCAACTCGCTATACCTGGGCGTTCGCAACCTAAAGAAATAGCTGTCGAAATATCCCGACGCAAAATATCCGTAATATTGTAACAACAAAGCTGTTACAATCAATTAGTTATAATTCGTTATTTTTATATAACGGAAGATCCGCATGAAGTAAGGAAATGAAGCTGAAAACATTCATATTAATATTGACCTTAGCCCTGGCCTCCTGCAAGGGCTCCAATAAAGTCGTTACAACAAATAACACTGGCAATTCAGAAATAAGAAAGAAAATAGCATGTGGCAAAGAACATGTTGAAATGAACAAAGCCCACATAGATTGGTTTGAAGCCAACAACTCAATTCTGAATAAAAGCACAGAGGTGCTGGTGCTGCCCAAAGACTATAAAGTTTATTCCATAGACACATCGCAGGCTACAGTTTTCTTCAACACCGTTGGAAGTGGTGCAACTGCTACTACGGTAATACCGCTGCCCTCTCCGGCCGACTGCCAGGTATTCACAGTAAAGAATAACGTGAAAGAAGGAGCGCATGTAACCAAAGGCGCAACGATGGCCGTTGGTGAGTGTAAAGGACAAACAATGGGCATCAGCTATTATATGGGCAAGGTAGCCGCCAATGTTAATTGGTTTGGTATAGAGTATGAGCTGAAGACAATGTTTATACAGGGCGAACCTTATGTGATCGTCTACTCAAAAATGCCACCACCCGAAAACAACAACAAAAACAAAGACAAGGCCAAAACTGAGCCCGAAGTAATAGAAATAAGATACGATAAGTAAAACATCAGCAGATGAAAAAAAACATCATTTTCACCACGTTAATAACCCTGTTCCTTGCTTTGCAGGCAACAGCAAATGTCAATGCTGTATGGCAGGAAATAAAAGCTAAGCAGGTTCCCTCCAAAGGAGAACAAAAGATACATCCTTATGTGTACAGGATATACCTGTTGAATGACAGCTACATGAAGAACCTATTATTCAGCTTGCCGGAACAGCCCAAAAATGGCGCAGTGATCACTCTGCCGGTTGCTGATGGCAGCACAATGGATTTCAAAGTATGGCAAACACCGGCCATGGCTCCGGGGCTGGCTGCAAAATACCCCGGAATTAAAAATTTTACCGGTGTCGCGGTAGATAATCATGACATCACTGCAAGTATCAACTATACCTACAAAGGTTTCAACGCCATGGTATACAACGGGCCAAAAACCTATTTCATAGACCCTTACAGTAATGAAAATGATGGTTACTACCTATGCTATTACAAAAAAGACCACCCCGCTACTTTACATAACTTCAGTTGTATGACTGGCGATAAAGAGATCAATGAATTACAGCAAGGCCAAAGTATACAAGTCGGCACCCCAACTCCCACCGTAGGCTGGAAGACCAATAGTACAGTTAAAAGAACATACAGGCTTGCACTATCCTGCACGGGTGAGTATGCCCTGGCAGTAGACGGTCCAAACCCAACCAAACCTAATGTTATCAGCGCAATGACCACTTCACTGACACGTGTTAGCGGCATACTTACCAAGGAGCTGAATGTTGCCCTGCAATTGGTGAACAACAATGACCAGATCGTATACCTTGATTCCGCAACAGATCCTTTTTCATACACACAAAACAAAATAGTGAATGGCAACACACAAACAGCCAACCAGACCAACATTGATAATGTGATCGGGCCACTTAGCTATGACATGGGACATGTTTTCTGCACAGGAGATGGTGGTATTGCAGACCTGGAGGGTTTGTGCGATCCCGGTCATGAGGCACGTGCAGCAACAGGCAGGCCAAATCCCGTTGGCGATGCTTTTGATGTAGACTATGTAGTGCATGAAATGGGACACCAGTTAGGTGCTGAGCATACTTTCAATTATAATGGCTCAGGGTGCAACCCTCATGCCCGTGCCAATTGTGCCTATGAACCCGGCAGTGGTAGTACAATCATGGCGTACGCCGGTTTGTGTTCCGGTAACAACATACAGTACAACAGTGACGATTACTTTCATGCCAAAAGCCTCGACCAGATAATAACTTACATATCCGGGCTGACTTTGTGCGGTAGTACATCACCTGCTGCAAACAGTCCTTCATCCGTACCCGTTGTGAATTCTGTGTATGATATCCCCAAACTGACCCCGTTTGAGATTGAGGCACCACAAGCTACCGATCCGGAAAATGAGACAGTGACATACTGTTGGGAAGAATATGACCTGGGTGATTTTGGCAAAGGACTGGTTGACACCAAACTGGGGCCGATCTTCCGCTCATTCAGGCCCACCACATCTCGCTGGAGGGTATTCCCGGTGCTCGATTCTATCCGTAGAAATGTGCTGGACTACCCGGGAGAAAAGCTACCGGAGGTAACACGTACTATGAACTTCCGCCTGACGGTAAGAGACATGCACAATGGCGAAGGCGCTTACAACTGGTCGGATAGTACACTTAAGCTGAATGTTACCGACCAGGCCGGCCCTTTCCTGGTACTGGAACCCAACAAATCATCAGACTACTGGCGCATTGGCAATTCATATACCGTAAAGTGGGACGTGGCCAATACCAATGCAGCACCTGTATCCTGTAGCAACGTAGACATCCTCCTTTCTATGGATGACGGCCAGACATACCCTTACACCTTAGCAACCGGTACTCCCAATGATGGCTCTGAGGTGATCACTGTGCCCGCAGGTGCCTATACTGCATCAGCAAGGGTAAAAATAAAAGGCTCAGGCAATGTATTCTTCGACATCAGTAACGCCAGTTTCATCATCAACGACTGGCCGGATACCGTTCATGACCTCGGCACTTTAGGGCAGGTTGATATTTATCCTATCCCGGCCAAAGGAGCACTGCAGGTAAAACTGGTTGACGGTGGCAATTACAGTGCAAGCATACATAATACTTTGGGCCAGCAAGTATGGGAAGGTAAGATCGAGGGCAATACATCTGTGAACCTCGGCGGATGGGCAGCAGGCGTCTATCATCTTACACTCATAAGCAGGAACGGAGACAAAATGGTTAAGAAATTTGTGGTTGAATAAACTTACTCAGGCTTATTATATAGCTTGCTTTTTATTAGCCCCCATTTGTGTAGCCGGTGTATCATAGATACACGCAACACGCCCATACCATATTTCATACTACGGCTGAAGTTAATGCTTGATGCCTCTTCAAAATATTTGGTTGGACAGGTTACTTCTGCTATGTCGTATCCATTCATGAATACCTGTGACAACATTTCGTTATCAAAAACGAAATCATCACTATTGTGCGAAAAATCAATAGAACGTATCACTTCGCCACTGAAGGCACGGTAACCTGTATGGTATTCACTCAGCTTCTGGCCTATAACAATATTCTCGAATAATGTCAGGCAGCGGTTGAAGATATATTTGTACATCGGCATGCCACCTTTCAACGCGCCATGACCTAATATGCGCGAGCCCAGCACAACCGGATATACCTCAAATGCGATGATTGAAGAAATAGCGTGTATCAGCTTAGGCGTATATTGGTAGTCGGGGTGCAGCATGATAACAATGTCTGCTCCCAGCTCCATAGCCTTGCCGTAGCAGCTTTTCTGGTTGCCGCCATAACCTTTATTCTGCTCGTGGCGAATGATATGTTTTATGCCCAGTCGTTTACCCACCTCCACCGTATCATCTGGGCTGTGGTCGTCTACCAATACTACATCGTCCACTATGTCGAACGGTATCTCGTTATAAGTCCGCTCAAGAGTTTGCGCCGCCTTATAAGCCGGCAGCACTACCACTATTTTTTTCCCGTTCAGCATAAAATTATCGTCAAAAGTAACAAGCTGGTGTACAAAAATGAAATGTCCGGCATTAATTAGCCACCTTATAGTCTCCTTCTTTAGGTCGCATACCCGTCACTATCAGGTTGCTCGATGCCTTGCCCAGTATCCGGTCCTGCATATCATATACATGGCACTCCACATGTATGATCTTTTTACCTGCACGGACTACTTTGGAGGTGGCTTTCAGCCTTTCGCCCATTTTTATAGCATACAGGAAGTCGACATTCAGGTTCAGAGACGTATAGTAATTGTCCGTGTCCAGGCTCACAACGCCCCAGCCTATCACCTCGTCCATTACCAGCGCCATCATACCACCATGTATATTGCCATAAGGGTTGGTCATATCCTCTTTCACCTCCAGCGATATCGTTGCGGTTCCTTTGTCAATATGCTCCAGTGTAAAATTCAGCCAGTTGCCTGCTGCAGAGCGTGAATCCTGCACCAGCTTACCTTCATAATTGTCTTTCAGATATTGCAGTACCTGTCCTGCAGGTATTTGTTTGTAGCTCATTTCTTATTTCTTTCAGCTTGCTTTTGTGCCAGCATTTCTATCATTTTCTGTATGCGGCGCTCCCTGGTTTCAGGCTTTTTCGCGCTAACTATACTTTCCACATATTCTTTTTTGTGCGAGAACGACATGCTAACGAACAACTCATACAGTTCTGCATACTGCTTCAACGCTTTTTTAGCATCAGCAGGCAAAACTACTGTACGGTTGATAAAATCAACCCCTTCTATATTGCGGTCTTCCATAGCCACGTCCCTCAGTTTCGGCCCTATAAGCTCGGTCTTTCTGAATCTTAGAGCCGACCAGTTATCATCTATAGCTACCTGGGTAACAGGTTCATAGCCGGCAGCAAATACAACATCCCAGCCATTGTCCCTTGTTATGTCCGATTTGATACCTCCTGACTTTTTAGGATAAGCTATCCACAACAAGGCATCCTCTTCCAGTCTTACAGCCAGCTTGGGTACTATTTCTTCCAGCACGCTTTTGTTTTGTGCAAATAATACTGCCTGCCCTATAACCTGCTTCCCGGCCGATGCATTCTTCTGCTCAAGCCCGTCAAAATATATTTCGCAACTTTTGGGTGCTTTCAACAGGTATAATAAACCTGTTTTGAGTCTCATTTTCTTTGCAATGCTCATAAAAGTCAGTTGGGACAGCACAAAGGTAAACCTAAAAAAGCAACCCTTACCGCCACATATTAAAGCCGATTGTTACACGCGGCACATGCTTTAACATTATGCCAACACTAAGCACTCACTATAAAGGCTATAAACTTTGTCTATATCCCTAATATGAACTACTTTCGCGTATAAATTGTAAACCATGACGATTACTCAATTAGAATATGTTGTTGCCGTAGCAACTTACAAAAGCTTTGTGGCAGCCGCTGAAAAGTGTTTTGTTACCCAGCCTACGTTGAGCATGCAGATACAGAAGCTGGAGGACGAACTGGGCGTTAAGTTGTTCGACAGGAACAAACACCCTATAGCTATAACTGCTATGGGAGAAGCAATAGTAGATCAGGCGCGCATAATACTGGCAGACTGTGATAAGATATATGAGCTGATACAAAGCCAGCAAACAACTATTTCCGGCGCATTCAAACTGGCTGTAATACCTACCATCGCCCCATATCTTTTACCGGGACTCCTGGAAAGCTACAACAAAGCATATCCGGAAGTGAAACTGCTGGTTAAAGAAATGGAGACAGACCAGATACTCATGGCGCTCAGGAATAACGAGATAGATGCTGGCTTACTCAGCACTCCGCTCAACGAAAACGGCATTAAAGAATATCCTCTATTTACAGAGCCATTGGTAGGTTATTTCGCTGCCGGTGAACCTGCATTGAAAAAGCGCATGATCACACCTGACGATGTTGAACTGGACAGGATATGGCTGCTGAATGAGGGCCATTGCCTACGCAACCAGGTGCTGGACCTTTGTGGCGATCATATAGAAAAGCTGCAGAAGGAACGCCCCTATAGGTACGAATCCAGCAATGTAGAGACCCTGCGCAAAATGGTAGATACCAATAAAGGGCTGACCATACTGCCGGAGTTTGCCACATTCGAGTTCTCTGACGACCGTATGGAACGTGTACGTTATTTTGAAGATCCTGAACCGGTGCGCGAAATAAGCATGGTCACCAGCGGCCACTTTGTTAAGTTAACATTGCTGCAAAGCGTTATAGACAGTATCCTGAAACTGGTGCCTGAAAAAATGAGGGTACAGAAAAGCAATCGTAAAGTATTGCGTATACAATCCTCTAAGCTTTAGCTATCACAATACGATTAATACCGTCGTCGATACAAAAGCATACCGGGAATACAGAGCGTATGGTCTTGTCTATGCGAAACCAATCTTCATTGCGCTGAATAATATAATTGAGCACCATATAGCCGCCGGGGTTAATACCCCTGCGGCAATGCTCCAGGAATCCTTTTGATGTAACAAACGCAGGCGCTACTCTGCCTGTGAATATATCCACTACCAGCAAGTCATATGTAGATACCTGCTGCTCTATATATTGTTTTGCTTCGGCAATTAACGGGGTTATTTTACCCTTGTATTCCGGCATAAGCTCCATAGCCCATTGTAGCACCTTGTCATCATATTCCACAAGTGTAAAGTCAGGGCTGAAACCCAGCTTGCTCATCACCTGCACACCACTGGCCAGTCCCGTACCAAGCACCAAGACATTTTTCACGTCAGGCAACTCACTCTTTAGTTTGTTAAAAGCAAGTTTCAATGGACGGTATTGATCACCGTCAGAATATAGTGCGTCCAATGTAGCCAGTTGGTAACGTCCCCTGTAATAATATAGTTCAAGTAATGGATTATGGGTACCTGCATCTCTGCTCACCAGCACAGGTACGAAATAGCTCAGCAGCCTTTTATAAACAGGTAGTGCGCGCAAATATCTAGTTTGGTTTGTAGTATTTCATGGCTTCCGGCAAATGCTTTCTCAAGTCATTTATCCTGGTCTCGTCACTAGGGTGTGTACTCAATAATTCAGGTGGTTTTTGTCCGCCGGCAGCAGCCATTCTCATCCAGAAGCTTATAGCCTCGTTAGGATCATATCCCGCCATGGCCATAAATATCAGCCCCATACGGTCTGCTTCGCTTTCATGGGCTCTTGAGTAAGGTAATATCACACCTACCTGTGTAGTGATACCATACGCTCTGTTATATATTTGTTTGGTTTGTTCAGGCTTGTTTGCAATTGCTGCTGACAATGCCATACCACCCAACTGTGTTATCAAACCCTGGCTCATACGCTCATTACCGTGCCTGGCTATGGCGTGTGCTATTTCGTGCCCCATCACCACAGCTACACCTGCATCATTGGCACAAAGGGGCATTATACCGCTGTTAAATACTACTTTACCACCCGGCATACAAAATGCATTGGCTGTATTGTCATTTACCAGGTTGAATTCCCATATATAGCCGTTAGTAAGGCTTTGCTTACCAATACTTTGCAGGTATTTGCCAACAGCAACCTGCATTTTAGCTCCTACCCGCTTTACGGTCTCTGCATCCTTGGTACCGGATATCGGCTTATTTTCAGCCAGGTAGCTGGTATACTCTTGCTTTGATAAACTCATTACTTCCGACTCAGGAAGTATATTAACAGAGTTTCTGCCCGTAACGGGATTCTTAAAACATGATGTAAATGCAGTAGAAACTAGTGCTGCAAAAACGATGATAAATTGCTTTTTCATAACGGCTGTAATTTGGGGAAAAGCTCCCGCATATCATATATAACAAGCCAAAAATAAGAAATGTTTAATCGTCCTTCCTGCGACGAAACCTACGCTTGCGGAAAATGGCCACTTTGCTCTCGCTACCGTTCAATAGCCTGTTGATATTCTTATGATGTGTCAATACCACCAAACAAGCAGTAGCAATCGCAAATATCCTGTAGCTCAGTTCCGGTTCCCTGAAAATAAAGACGATCATAATGGGGAATGCGATACTCGCTGTAATAGAGCTGAGTGATACATAACGTGTCATATATAACATAAGTACAAAGACACCTACCATACTCACTGCCACTTGTGGTTGGATAGCCAGTATCATACCAAACAGCGTAGCAATGCCTTTTCCACCTCTGAATTCTGCCCATATCGGGAAGATATGTCCTAATACTGCGAACAAGCCCAGGAATATCTGCAGGTTAACAGATTGCTCTGTATGCAAGCCACCCAGATTGGCAAATAAAGCCAGTTTTACAGCTAAAAAGCCCTTCAGCATATCTACCAGCATAACCACGGTACCGGCTTTAGAACCCAGTATCCTGAACGTATTGGTAGCACCTGCATTACCACTCCCGTGTTCCCGAATATCTATCCCGAATATCCATTTACTTACCCATACCGCAGTTGGTATGGAGCCAATCAGATATGCTGTTACAATCAGGATCGCAATATTCATTGATATATTCAAAAGTTGAAGAGAGCAAATATAATTTTTACTATTGAGTAATCCTAACTACTCATATTGAATATAGTCGTGAACAACTGGTAATCATATTGTTACATAGTATTTTTAGAAAATCTTAACATATATGTCAGTTGCATATATATCATGAAAAGGACAGGCATATCCAGTTGTTCAATTCTATCTTTGACTTGAATATAAAGCCTGCTTTACTTGCTTCAGACACTATTAATGGTTCATCTTCGCTCAATAACCCACTCATCAGTATAGTACCCCCCTTCTTCAACAATACCTTCATTTCTTTCATGTATTGTATCAGGATATGACGGTTGATATTGGCCAGGATGATATCATATTGTTCATTTCCGGCATGCTCTATAGATCCTTGGGAAACACTAACTTTTTTTGAAAGATTGTGTTCCAGGTTCTCCGCAGCATTCTCGTACGACCATTCATCATTATCAACTGCTATCACCTCACCGGCACCAAGTTTTTCCGCCAGTATGGCCAATATTCCTGTACCACAGCCAAAATCGAAAACCCGCTTACCATTAAAATCCAGTTGCTGCATTTGCCTGACCATTAATTGGGTTGTAGCATGATGCCCTGTTCCGAACGACATCTTCGGGGTTATTATGATATCATATCTGGATGAGGGATCGGGTTCGTGAAAGGTAGCCCTGATAGTACAAAAGTCGCCTACCTTTACGGGCTCAAAGGCCTTTTCCCATTCTGCATTCCAGTTTTCCTGCTCAATAATGGTAACCGCCGCCTTGACATCAAATTGTTCTGTAACAGACTGTAGTTGTAGCTCATCAAAATCAGGTTGCGGTATATAGGCGTGCAGGTGTGTACTATTCTCATCAAAACTATCAAAACCCAGTTCTGCCAGGTGAGCCACCAGCACTTCTTTTATAGTAGCGTCAGTGGTTTCAAACGATGCCTGTATATATTTCATAAGTTGCAAAAGTAGCACTATATAAGACACAAAAAAGGCTGTACTTAAAAGCACAGCCCCTTTGTTTATTGCTCTGTTATAGTCAATACTATTTGTTGACCCTGCTACCAGGGTTACCCATTTCTGATTCAGAATCAGACTCGTAGTCTTCGTTCATGCTCTCGTCCATCTGCAGGTTTTTAGACTGTTGGTCCATATTACCTGGCTTAGCACTGTTGTACAGTACACGGCGAGTTGGCACATCTGATACGATACGCAGTTCGGTACGGCGGTTAGCGGCACGCCCTGCAGGGTTATCTTTACCATTTGTTGTGTTAGGTGCAGCTGGCATTGACTCACCAAATCCTTTAGCGGTCAGGCGGTTTTGCTCAATACCTGCGTTTACCAGGTAGTTAACAACGGCCTCAGCACGACGCAGAGAAAGCTTTTTATTATACTCTTCGTTACCCTTAGCATCCGCAAATGAGTATATCTCAACTGTAAATGCAGGATTGTCTGTCAGGAATTGAACCAGTGAGTCCAGAGAAGCAACAGACTCTGCTTTCAAAGCATCTTTGTCATAGTCATAATAGATGTTGCTTACAGAAAATGTATATCTCGGTGTAACCTCGTCCATATATATGGTCAGTTCTACTGTATTGTCCGGATCTGTACGCTTTACTTCCATTGTATTTACTGAAGCCCTTGTAGAAGCATATTGCTCTTTATCGGCTGTCAGTGCATATGAATGACCACGACTCATGTTAAACAGGAAGTTACCATCTTCAGAGTCAAAGGTTTTCATATCACCTGACTCATCCACCATTTTAACAACCACTTCCTCAATAGGTTCTTGAGTTTCGCGGTTAACCACTGTACCTCTTACATACAGTTTAGGCTCATACTGAATACGCCAGATGTCATCACAACATGTTGGGTTTTTCAAAGCCATGGCACCAACACGGTTAGAGACAACGTATGCATCAGGTTTGCCCAACGGATCCCTTACGTAGTAAAGTTCGTCGGCAGATGTGTTGATAGGATAACCCAAGTTGGTCAAGTTGGTATAACGAGACGGGCCACCTACTGCTGAGAAGATATCAAAACCACCCATGGTTACCCAACCGTCAGAAGCGAAGTAAAGCTTGTTCTCGCGGCTATCGTAATATGGAGTTTGTTCGTTTTGAGGAGTGTTGATCTGCTTACCTGCGTTTTGAGGACGACGGTAAGTACCACGGCGAGGATCGATAACCGAATACCAGATATCATATCCACCACGGCTTTGTAGCGTACGGTTTGAAGCGAAGAACAATACTTCTTTCTTACCTACTTTCGCTACCCAAGGTTGAGTGTTTGAAGGACCATCGTTGATACCTTCGCCAAGCTCTTCAGCATCTTCCCATCCTTTTTCACCGAACTTGGATACATATATCTTACACTCTACAGACATAGAGTCGCCTTCTTTACACTTGGTAAAGTAGAAACGCTCACCACCCGGGCTGTAACAACCGTTACTGATGTGTACTTTATCGGAGTTGAAGTCACCGTCTTTGAAAGGCAAAGGCCATTGGAAAGAGTCAACTTCGCTCGTGTATTTTTGTTTGGTAGACGTCATGAAGCGAGACATGTAATCTCCACGCTTCTTCTTATCCACTTCTATCAGGTCGTTCTGACGCATGGTAGAGAACAACAACGCAGTATCACCCAATGGTAGAGGTGCAGACTCAGTGTATGCACTGTTTACGTTAGGACCTGCATTCTTAACCGTTACGGCCTCAGGATTCATCATTGAATTCATTGCCACGTTACAACCTTCTATCTCACGTAGAGAGCGCTTTTTCAGCGGCTTGAACGTTTTCGGGTTGTCAGCTATGAACTTGTTGAAAGCCTCGATGGACTCGTTGTAGTTACCTGCTTTTTTCAACATCATCGCTTCTTTGAACTTAGCTTCAGGATAAAGCTTGGAAGCGGCGTTGTATACTTCACCATAGTAGTGTGCGGCAGGCACGTAGTCACGTGTCATCCAATAACACTCAGCCAACTGGTAAGTCAAATATGGATTACGAGGCTGTTCTTCCTTCAGCTGTAGATAATAATCTGCAGCGTTGAAGTAACTACCCTCTTTGTATAATCCGTCTGCCCATCTCAATTTCTTGTAATACGGCAACTTAGAAACGGGATCATCTGCCTTGTTTCTGTATTTGTCCTTGCGTTGTTGCTGAGCATTCGCGTCAATGTTTACTGTTACGAGTATCGTCGCAAGTAGCAGAAGCAGCCAATTTTTTCTCATGTGCATGCGCATTGTTAATGGGTATAAAAATATAAATTGGTTTAAAAAAAAGAAAGGGCTATTGAAAATATTTTTGCCCTTTCTTCTTATTAGTTCAAAATATCATTAGAAGCGAGAACATGGGTAGATGAGTTTACGCGCAAAATCAAGCGGATCAGGGGCGATCCAAGTAAGCGCGATCTCAAAGCCACCGGTGCTCTTAGCAGCGTTTTTCAAGCTCGAAACGGTATAATCATATGCCAATCCCAAACGGAACCCTTTGAATTCCAGACCGGCAGAAACCATCATTGCATCGTCGAAACGGTACCAACCGCCCAAGAATACCGCTGTAGTATAGGTACGGAACTCAGGATCACCCACAATCAGGTGAAATTCGTTACCTGCAACCATTTCTGTGGCATTTGCCTGAGATTGGTACAAGAATGCAGGGCGCAAGCTCAATTTGTCGCTCACATACGCTATTGCACCTATCTGTGCATTGTAGCGCATACCCAAACCTACGTCAGCAAGATCTTCTCTTCTGTCGAAAGTTTCCAAAGGCTGGTTGATATTGTTGGCACCCAAACCTATAACATAAGAGAAATTCTCTCCTGCGGCGTGAGCCCAGCTAAGACCTGCGTTGAACAGGAAGTAATCTACTTTATTATTCAGCGTATTGGTTGTAGAACCCGGCTGAAACTGGCCATCGATGAAATATCATCATCAAAATACAGTTTGCTCAGGTCGAAACTTTTTTGAGTATAACCACCCTGAAACCAACAGACAATGATGTCTTATCGTTTGAACCTAAGAACTTGGTATAAGCAACAGACGCCAAGTGCTGACAGGTTAGTAAGTCCTGCATCATAAGCCTTGTCGTTATACAACTGTATACCTGCTGACAAGTAGTCGTCTGTGGTCAAATTCATGCACCATCGGCGCGTCCACTGATATCGCAATAGTTTTGAAGGGCACTGTAACGCTCCTCCACTGATCGCGATATATCGCTGAAGCACGCATCTTACCGTCAAAGTTACCTGTAAAGGCAGGGTTAAGAATCAGTGGCGCCGCATTGAACTGCGTAAAGTGAACGTCCTGTGCTTGCACATGCTGTGTACCCTGCATGGTAAACGCTAATGCAACTGCGAGACTTACACGACTAATGGTTCTTTTACTGATCATGATATGTTATCCTTAAGAGTGTAATTTTTATAAAAATATATTTTACTAACCACGTTTGCAACACTATTTACATTACCTGTAATAAATACATGCAAAAATGTTAGCAAAGGCATCAAAAATACCAGTTCTCAACGGCTGAAAATACGGAAATATTTCAAAGTTGCAATGCCTCAACCTATTATTTTTGAACGTATAAAGGTTTCATAGCATATTGAAAACCCGTTTATTGCCTTGCGAACACCTTGTTTAATGTAATGATAAAAGACAGCACTCCCCTGCAAATGGTTGGCTTCGCCCTTGTCTTAATTAATATCCGGCAGTTAATAGCCGGGCCAACACATTACACATTAACCTAATTTTTATTTTCTATCACTCGCCCGGTTCGCACTACTACTATAAAATATTACTTTTGTCTTTCGCTGACCCATATGGCAACAACCAAAAAAAATACTCCAAAAACCAAAGCAGACAGGTCGCAGGAACCTGTCGCTGACACGATCAGCCGCCGTAAACAGGTAAAACTGGGTACAGGCATTGCTTTATTGCTGGTAGGCACTTTCATCTGTTTCTCAATTATCAGTTATTGCTTCACCTGGCAGGTAGACCAGGACAAGGTACTCTCCGGCGAGGGCTGGATGGCATTGCTGAAAAGCAGGCAAACTGTTGCCAATTGGGGAGGACGCATAGGTGCCGTCATCTCACATATAATGGTATACGAGTGGGCAGGCATTGCCTCTCTGGCTATCGGCTTATGGATTGCCGCTATAGGCCTTGGAATGCTGTACGGCAAACGTATAATACCCGTTACACGCTACCTGCGCTGGTTATCTCTACTGATACTGGTAGTAGCGCCTGTACTTACTTATGTAATGCCTGATGCAGCTTTCTCATTTGGCGGTGCCTGGGGCAACGAAGCTATAAGCTATATGAACGGCTTCTTCGGCCACATCGGCACTGGCTTGATACTCTTTGCTATTGTATGCTTTTTCCTGTTCGTTGTTTTTGCACTGGACATATCTCCCGTTCTGCGCAGAGCCAGGAAAACTGCACAGAAAATGGCTGATGTAGCATCGACCATGGCAACTGCACAAAAAGAAAAGATAGAAGCTGCGCGTGCTGAACGCCAAAACAACAGCGAAGAAGAGAACAATACATTTACCACCGAAAACACTAATTACGGCAACGACAACATAAAACCTCTTGCTGCTATTGATGATGAGGACGAACCGGAGGAAGAGTGGGACATGCAACTGGTAGATAAAAGTACACATACACCTACTATCAACGATATGTATGCTGCCAAACAAGAGGAACCCGAACCGGCTGTTGAAGAAGAACAGTTAGAAGAGCCTATAGAACTGGCTCCGGAACCTGCACCTAAACCGGCTCCTAAACCAAAACCCGAAGAGGAATTCTCATTCGAGGTAACTAAACATGAAGATGAACGCGTAATACCCACACATGGCGGGCATATCAGTATTGCTGATAATGAGAAATATGCTCCTGAACTGGATCTGCCTGATTATAAATTCCCTACGCTAGACCTGTTGGAAGAGCGCAGCAGCGAAACCATCATACTGGACAAAGACGAACTGGAACAGAACAAGAACCAGATCATCAATACACTAAAGAGCTTTGGTATCGAGATACAGCGTATCAGCGCAACGGTAGGGCCTACTGTAACTTTATACGAAATTGTACCTGCCGAGGGTGTGCGTATATCCAAAATACGCAACCTGGAAGATGATATAGCACTGAACCTTGCAGCACTCGGCATACGTATCATAGCACCCATACCGGGGCGTGGAACCATAGGTATAGAAGTACCGAATGCCAACAAGCAAACGGTAACCATACGCACCCTACTGTCGAGCGAGAAGTTCGTGAAAACGAAGATGAGCTTGCCGATAGCTTTGGGTAAGAAAATAGACAACGAAAACTACATCGTAGACCTCGCCACAATGCCGCACTTGTTGATGGCGGGTGCAACAGGCCAAGGTAAGTCGGTAGGTATCAACACCATATTGGTATCGCTGCTGTACAAGAAGCACCCGTCGCAACTGAAGTTTGTGATGGTGGACCCTAAGAAGGTGGAGCTGTCCATATATCGTGTGATAGAAAAACACTTCCTCGCCAAACTACCCGACGAAGAAGAAGCCATCATCACCGACACCAAAAAGGTGATCAATACACTCAACGCATTGTGTATTGAGATGGACAACCGCTACGAATTGTTGAAAGACGCTGGCGCAAGAAACATCAAAGAATACAACGACAAATTCATACGCCGTAGGCTCAACCCCGAGAACGGGCACGACTATCTACCGTTCATCGTATTGGTGATAGACGAGTTTGCCGACCTGATGATGACTGCGGGCAAAGAGGTGGAGATGCCGATAGCCCGATTGGCACAATTGGCACGTGCGGTAGGTATACACCTCATCATAGCCACGCAGCGCCCGAGTGTGAATGTGATTACCGGTACTATCAAGGCCAACTTCCCGGCGCGTATCGCCTTTAAGGTTTCTGCGAAGGTGGATTCTCGTACCATCTTAGATGCGGGCGGTGCCGAGCAGTTGATAGGTCGTGGAGACATGCTCATATCGCACGGTAGCGAACTGTTGCGTTTGCAGTGTGCCTTTGTGGACACACCTGAAGTAGACAATGTGACAGAGTTCATCGGCGATCAACGTGGTTACCTTACTGCTTTCGAACTGCCTGAATACGAAGGCGAAGAGAACGAAAAAGAGAAAAATGTAGACCTGACCAACCGCGATAAACTGTTTGAGGAATGCGCACGAACAGTAGTACAAACACAATCAGGTTCCACGTCCATGCTGCAACGCCGTTTCAACCTGGGTTACAACCGTGCAGGACGCATCATGGACCAACTGGAGGCTGCCGACATTGTAGGACCGGCAGTAGGCAGCAAACCTCGCGATGTAAAAGTGCACACAGAAGCAGATCTTGAGGAACTGCTCAACAGTATATGATCCTTTGGTGACAACAGAACATATCTATGCCGTCAATCCGTCTACCAGGCGGTATTTGAATGCAAAAAGCACTACCCCTGTTTTCGATTTGATATTAAATTTTTCGAACAGCGACTTTCGGTAACCGTCCACAGTGCGCACATGTACGCCTAGCTTATCGCCTATCTGTTCATAAGTATATTCCTGCTCGTCGCATACCAGTTGCAGAAATTCCAGTTCTCTTTTAGTAAGCTGGGACAATATCATGTCCCTTTCGCCATGGCTGTTTTGTTTGTTCATGGATAAAGCTTTTACAAGTAATTCATTGTGATAATAGCCCGTATGTACTATGTCTTCTATTGCTTGCTGCAATTCATCGGGCGAACAGTTTTTGGGCAGATAGCCGCGCACCCCCAGCCTGAAAAGCTCTATAATACTTTCTTCGGTGGTATCCAGTGTTAGTATCAGTACAGGGAGAGTAATATCATGTTCCTTGAAGTATTCCATCACTTGTTTGCCGTCCATTACAGGCATGGCAATGTCCAGTATTATCATGTCAGGTGGTGGAGAAAACGGCATGGCGTCAACCAGTTCTTTGCCCGATGAAAATTCGGCTGTTATCAGGTGATCGCCCAGGCACTCGATCAGTTCTTTTAATCCTTTGCGCACAACGGTGTGATCGTCTGCAAGGTAAATAGAGGTGGAAGACATGGCTCTATGCTAAAGTTGTTTCAGCATAAATATACAACCTTTCCCAACAGATGAAACTATTTTACATGTTAAACCTGCAAGTTTTGCACGTTTCTGTATGTTGCTTAATCCCATCCCTTTACCTATTGGACCTTCTGTGTCAAAACCATGTCCGTTATCCCTTACCTCCAGCAAAAAAGGGCTCCCATTCAGCCTGATCTGCACTTCTGTAGCACCTGAATGTTTCATCACATTATTCATCATTTCCTGGAATACACGGAACACTAATAGCTGCATGTCTTTCGAAAGGTGGATATCCGTACCATCATCTACTCTTACCAGGCCGAATTTCTCCAGCTTTTTCAGTCGTTCTGTTTCCTGGGCGATATTATTTCTCAGCCCGTTGTCCTGCACCATATCACTGTTCAGCCCCCGGGCAAGCGTCTTTACCTGTTCTATCGTATCGTTTAGGGTCTCACTAACGGGTTGCAGCAAGGGCGACACCTCGGGGTGTTTCACCTGTCCCTTTTTCAATTGCAGGTGCATCACGGTCAGCATTTGTCCGATGTTGTCATGCAGCTCCTGCGATACATTGGTCAGCAATTGCTCCTGCACTTCCTGTTCTACTGCACGCAGTTCTTTTTCAAATTCTACTTCACGTTTTACACGTTGGCGGTTGGCTATTATAATTATGATGGCGATACCTGCTATCAGCAGCAGGATGATGAGCGTGGTAAAGATGATGATCAGGAATATATCGTGCTCATTCATGAATAGTCCGTTTATCAGTTTTTACAGGCGTTGAAATATAAAACACATAGGCAACAAAAAGGTACCTGGTTATTTCCAGGGCAAAGTTGATATTAAATAATTGCTTCGACAATTTCGGAAAGTTCGCATTCAACATATTCAAAAAACCAAACAAGGGAATCTGCCCACAGTAAAACACAATAACTGAAATGCTTATAACATAATTCACTAAGCGGGCATCTTTATCTCCTCGAGAACGTATGGTGTCAAAAATTACATTCAGGAACAACGAAACTATGACTGCGCAACCAAACAAGTACGACCTGTGAGCAAATATTTGTGTACCCGAATTTATTACCTGGTGTAGCCACAGTGACAAATAGCTCACCACAAGTGTCAGCACTACAAGTTGCTCTGACCTGCGCTTATTACTGAGAGTATACCATATGGCCAACATGGTTGCAAAATCTGCTATTATGTATACGTTATGAAACCAATTACTGTTATGAAATACAAGTGCAACAATATAACCTCCCACTTCTGCCATCAGCGCCAACACCACTTGCAACAAGAGCAATCTATAGAGTGTACTATACCTGCCTGGCTTTAGCAGGCCAACCAGGATAGCAAACGTCATTACAGCCGAAGTAAGCAAAATATTGTACACGTAATAAAAATAGATATTTAGTACGTGTAGTTGTATATCAGTCCTGTAAAGTAATTATTTACAAGGATACATAACTGACGGACAATTAGGTGGACATAAGGAACCCAGGTTTGCAGCCCTTCCTTTAAAATAAGTGTCAACCAGGATATTTATCTCACTATTTGACCTGTCTGTAAAGCTTACACGCTTGTTATCGAACACCGGTTCAATGTATATGTCGTGTTTTTTAATGCCCGCTTCCTGTACATTATGAAAACGGACCCCTGTGACACTTAATAATGAAAAATCTTTATAAAGCATTTTATCTTCAAGCACCTTATTAAAACTTGTTATGGCACTTTGATTTTGAAGGATCAATTCTTCGATCTCGGCGATAGGGTAAATAATAGCAGCAGGATCGCTTGTAGCGCCCTGGTAATCTACCACAACAGGCGTATATGCCCCACCAATAGCATCCCTTTTATTCATATATGCTGAATAATTGGATAGATAACCCGAGATCTTAGTGAAATCGTCCAGCGTATTTAAACTGCCATCCGCATTCAGGGTGTAATAGTTGGTGGCAGAATCTTCTACTACCGTATAATGCCAGCTGGTTGCAGTAGAGTTACCATTCAACTCTAGAAGCACAGGTTTATATATAAGAAATATGTTGTTTGCATCCGTATTTACTCCGTAATATAATTTCACGCCTGCCTGGTTGTCGCCGGTTGCACCGGCAGCATTTTTTATCGTAGTCACTACCCCTGCATCAATAGATTCGTCCAGGTTTATGGTCAGATCGTCCATACTTACAGTAGTCCCGTTCTTGATCAACGCATATCTTTGCTTAAACAACGATCTGTGACTGTCTAAAACCGACGGGAGCTTTTCATAACCGGAAAAATTTAGCTGAGTGCAGGCTAAAGCAGCCTTCTCTTCGCCTTTTTTATCCTCACCGCAACTGTTACAGCCGGACAACAAAATAACCAATGCACCGAATAAACTTACTGCTACTACCTGAAAGTATTTGTTCATGATCATCATAATTAGCTTTTTGCAAATATTACAACTTCGAAACATACTTGCAACTCTACGCGTATATGAAAATTCACGTATTGCAGACCTGAAAAAAACAAGCTTCCACGTTCCCGATGAGACCTTTCTTAGCCGTAAACCTAACCTGCCAACCCGGATTCTTAAGGTAAATTTCATTTGTTTAAAATAACAATTTTACGTATATTTATACTATTCAGCCAATTGGCTGAATAGTGCTCTTTGACATCATGGAAACATAAAATTGCAGGTTACTTAACAACCTAACGTAGTGAGCTCGTTAAGGTCAAAATAATCATGATTCACTTAACAACACTTAACAAAAATCCGCCCTCCTGTTCTTAGGATGGGGCGAGCACCTCAACGGAGTGCGAGCCGATCTGGGTGGTTGACCTGCGAAAAACAACACACCCGGGCACCCCTAATAAAACGATACAAAATGGCCTTATTTCTTCTGATCGGCATACCTCCAATATAATACTGTCGCAAAGTACCCGGCAATACTCATCAGTACCAATATGCAGTAGCTCAGCCCGTTCAATTGCTCTTTATAGTCGCCCCCGGAACCACTATACAGCCCCGGCACCGACCAGGGAAAATATGCACCATATCCCGCAGCACCAATCACCTGGGCAAATACCAGCGTAAGTGCCACAAAACCCAGCGGTGCCATATACCCCCTGCCCCATATGGCAAACAAAGCTATCGGGCTACCTATAATAATGGTCATAACGCCTGTAAGCCAATAGGTACTCATATCAGCTGCCAGCCAATTCGTGTCTGTTAACGGTAGTTGCAAAGCCAGACCTATCAGCAAGCCCACCAGCAGGTTAGATACAGCCAGCAGTACACACCACAGCAGATACACGGCAAACTTGGCATTCAGTATGCTCGTTTTTGAAGCTGGCAAGGAGAAAAGGTCTTTGGCAGTACCATCTGTGTACTCCCTGCCAAACAGCCAGCTGGCCACAAAGCCAAATATAAGTACACCGCCTACTCCTATAGCCTGTGTTAATATATTTAGGTAAGACCGCCAGTCTGCGGCCATACCCATCATCTTTATTTTGGCATTAAGCGAGCCTGTATTAGCCATAGCATCAGGGTTACGCATAATAAGCAGAAAGACGCCCCCCATAAGCGGTGCCAGCGCAAAAGCAATAAAGGTCACCCAAACAATACGTGAGTGTTTCAGCTTCAGGAATTCTGCCTTCAGTGCATGTAGTTGTTCTTTCATAGCTTAACTTCTGATAGTACGTAAGAAAAACATTTCCAGGTCTTCGGTATGTTCAAATACTTTCCGGGGTGGTAGTGCACTGTCGGAAAGCATGGCTGTAATACTTTCCGGAGTTGAGAGGGATCGTTTATCGGTCAGTTCAACATCTCCCTCTGTATTCATATGGGGCTCAAAACCGGATCGTTTCAGCAACTCAACAGCCTTTATATTATCAGTAGTATTTATCAATAGCTTGCGTTGCACCTGTTGCGACAACTCCTCACAGGTCAGCTCCTTCACCATACTACCCTTATGGATAATACCTATACGATCAGCCAGCCTGGCTATCTCGCCCAGTATGTGGCTTGATAAGAATATCGTTGTACCACCTTGTGCCAATTCTTTCAGCAACTCCCGTACCTCTACGATACCTTCGGGGTCCAACCCATTAACGGGTTCATCCAGTATCAGTAAACGCGGGTTATGCATCAAAGCCTTGGCCAGCCCAAGCCGCTGTTGGTTGCCCAGCGACAATACCTTGGCCTTTTTATCCCTATACTGAGTCAGTTTCAACTTACAGATCACTTCGTCGATCAAACCCGGCTCTTTCAGTATACGATATTGGTAATATACCTGCAGGTTCTCGGCAACGGTCAGTTCGGGATAGGAATATGGAGTTTCTACCAGGTAACCTACATCGTTCCAGTTCTTAAAGCTGCGGTTAAGTTCTTTACCCAACAATTGTATGTTCCCTTTATCAGGTTGTATCATACCCAGCAGCATACGTATCAGTGTAGTCTTGCCTGCTCCGTTCAGCCCGAGAAAGCCATATATCTCCCCTTGCCTTACACTGATAGATATATCATTGGCAGCAGGTGTATCTCCAAAGTATTTATAAAGTCCGGTAGTGTGTATTACATCCATGTGATAACATTACATACAAATAGAATACAACCTGGCAGACTGTACAAATAATCTTCAGCGAAACGGAAAGAATTTACACTCAAACGAGAAGTAACAATTATTTTTTATTTCAAATTAACACTATGAACAAGCCTGAAAAAGCTACCCTTGTCTATCAACCGAACATAAACAACTGAAAAACAACAATATAGAACTCATCCTATTGAATTAATAGCAATTTAATCAACCAGCTGCGACATACGGAGATGTAACATCATTTTTTCTTTCTCATTTCTCGTTTACCTTTACGCAGATTTTACAGCCACGATTATGCATGCAGGAATATACAACAACAGCTCAATAACAGATCAAAAATCATAATTTGAAAACGGAAACTTTAGAAAGGATCATTCCTGACCTGGTAGAAGCGAATGAAAGCACAGGTAGCGAAACTTTACAACTACACCTGGAGCGTTATACCTTCGCTAAAGACCACCTGGAAGGTGGCACTGTACTGGACTGTGCCTGCGGTGTAGGCTATGGCTCTTATCTTATGGCCGATAGTGGCAAGGTAGACCAAGTGATAGGTGTGGATATAGACGCAGAATCTGTAAACTATGCAAAAGACAGATACAAGCACGAAAAAACGACTTTCATCAACTCTGATGGAATGAAGTTTACCCACGATAAAAAGTTTGATGCCATTACAAGCCTTGAAACTATTGAACACGTTCCTGACCCAAAAGCCTTTATCGCTCATCTTAAGTCATTGCTCAAACCAGGTGGATTGCTGATAGGTTCTGTACCTACTACACCGTCTGTTGATGTTAACCCACACCACATTTCCGACTTCACAAAAGCTTCGTTCCGTAAAATGTTTACCGATCTGGGCTTTGAAGAGTTGGATGCGCAGATCCAAATTCAGAAGTTTTCATTATATAAGATCATCTTCAAAAAAGAAAAACGAGCTCAGAACATCCGTAAAGGATTGATAAATTACTACCTGAGTCACCCTGATGCATTCTTCAAAAGAATATTTGCCACGCTACGCTATGGCTATGCCAACCACTATATTACCATAGTGTGGAAATTGAAAGGATAACAAAAAAGCAAGCCACTCCATAAGAAGTGGCTTTTGTTTGTGTGTTTCATTTGATGTTTTGAACCTATTGCTATGTGATCACCCCTTATCGCATAACATTCTTACTTCCATCCACCACCTAAAGCGTGATAGACGTTAACCATCGCATTCATTTGTTGTCTTCTTGTCTCTACAAGCTCAAACTTAGCTTCCAGTGCATCTCGTTGTGTCAACAGCACCTCCATATAATCAGCCCTGGCTGATTTGAAGAGGTTGTTGGCGATATCTACTGATTCAGACAATGCCTGCACTTGCTTTGATTTCAGGCTGTAACTCTGTTCCAGGTTGTTGATATTTGCCAGTTGGTTGGCTACCTCTACGTACGCATTAATAAGTGTACGTTCGTAATTGTATACTGCCTGTATCTGTTTTGAATTGGCTGTATAATAAGCAGCCTTTATCGCATTTCGGTTAATGAGTGGCGCTGCCAGATCGCCAGCCAGAGAATATAGCAACGATTCCGGGCTTTTGATCAGGTAAGATGGATCAAATGCCCGATAACCCACACCTGCCGATATACCTAATGAAGGATAGAATTTAGCCCTGGCAACTTTCACATCCAGTTTTGCCGCAACCAAATCCTTTTCCGCTTGTCGGACATCCGGCCTGTTTTCCAACAACTGTGAAGGTATGCCTGCAGCAACAAGTGCCGGTTGCATTTCAACAAATGTCGCTGTGCTTCTCTTAATATGCTGCGGATACCTACCCAACAGGAAGTTGATCCGGTTTTCCGTTTCTGTTATTCTTTGTTGTATAGCATATTGCAGACTACGTGTATTCAATACCTGTGCCTCGAACCTGCGAACAGCAAGCTCTGTAACCCGTGCGGCCTGTTTCTGCAGCTTCACTATCTCAAATGCGTCATTCTGGATATCAATATTCCGCCTGACAATTGCCAACTGGTTGTCTAACGCCAACAACTCATAATAAGAGTTAGCTACTTCGGCTACGAGGTTAGTCACAACAAAGTTTTTACCCTCTATAGTAGCCAGGTAGCGGGATGCAGCTGCCTTCTTAGCATTGCGCAGTTTCTTCCAGATATCCACTTCCCAGTTGGCATACAATCCGAACATATAATCCTGCAGCGGATCCGGAGTTTCTTTTCCGGGTGCAATTTCCGTAGTTGCTTCGCTGGAACCCTTGCTCGTGTACCTGGCAGCTTTGTCTACCCCAGCACCGCCCTGAAAGTTGACAAATGGCAGGTATTCTCCTTTACGCGCTCTCACTTCATTACGGGCTATCTGTATTTCCTGCCAGGTAATATTCAATTCCTGGTTGTTTTGCAGTGCTGTATCTACCAGGTCAACAAGATACTGGTCAGTAAAAAAGTCTTTCCATTTTATGGCAGCTGTAGTAGATGTATCTGCATTACCCAGGCTGTAAGCACCCGGAATATTTTTTTCCGGGTCTTTGTTTATCTGTGTAGGGAGGCTGCACGCCGCTAAACTCAGCGACATGCATGCTACCCCTATGAATCCGTTAATTTTTCTATTACGCATTGTGGTCAATTTCATCCGTTAAAACAAGTTCATCTTCGTACTCTTCTTCTGACAAAGGCCGCTCATGCTCGTCCTTGATAAGTTTACGCCCATCGGCCAACGTACCAAATATGTAGTACAAACCCGGAACGATAATGACACCGAAAACAGTACCCAACAGCATACCTCCTGCCGCCGCTGTACCTATGGTACGGTTACCGATGGCTCCGGGGCCCGTAGCTACTACCAACGGTATCAAACCGGCAATAAACGCAAATGATGTCATCAATATCGGGCGGAAACGCACCTTAGCACCTTCTATAGCTGCATCCAGTATCGTAGAGCCTTGCTGGCGCTTCTGTATGGCAAATTCTACGATCAGCACAGCGTTTTTCCCTAATAGTCCAACAAGCATTATGAGCCCTATCTGCGCATAAATGTCATTGGCCAGCCCCATAACCTTGAGCATAAAAAATGCTCCGAAAACACCTGCGGGTAATGAGCAGATAACTGACAACGGAATGATAAAACTTTCATATTGTGCTGCCAGCACCAAATATACGAACCCGAGCACCACAAGGAAAATGTATAATGCTTCATTACCTCGCGACACCTCATCCTTAGCCAGACCCTGCCAGTCTATATCATAACCGCGAGGTAGTGTTTTTGCCACTTCCTGTATGGCCTTGATAGCCTCACCACTACTATACCCCGGTGCAGGCGAGCCATTAATGGCAGAAGAGGTGTACATATTATACCTTGTTATCTCATTCATACCTTGTGTCTTCTTCATGGTCATGAAAGAAGAGTATGGCACCATTTCGTCGTGATCATTCTTGACATACAGGTTCAATATATCTTCCGGAAGTCTCCTGTACTCCGGGGATGCCTGCACAAACACTTTATAGAAGCTACCGAAACGCACAAAACCTAATTCGTAAGTACTACCTATCAGAATCGATAGATTATCCATCGCCTTACCGATAGACACCCCTTTCTGCATAGCTATTTTATTGTCTATCTTAAGTTCATACTGAGGGTAGTTGGATGCGAAGAATGTAAACAGCCCGGTCAGCTCTTTACGCTTTCTCAGCTTTGCCATAAACTCATCGTTTATCTTACCGAAAGACTCATAATCACCGGAATTGGTCTTATCCAGCAAACGAAGCGAGAAACCGCCTGCAGCACCATAACCAGGTACCGCAGGGGGCTCAAAGAACTCAATCGTTGCACCCGGAATTTCTTTGGCCCTTTCTTCCAGTTCCTCAATGATCTGTGGTGCGGTATGTTCCCTTCTTGACCAGTCTTTCAGGTTAATAAGGCAGGTACCCGCATTAGAACCACGTCCTTCTGTCAACACCTCATATCCGGCCAATGAAGACACCGATTGTATTCCCTCTACATGTTCAGCTATTTGCTGCAACTT